>JAFTDZ010000231.1 GCA_017453885.1 Clostridia bacterium | reverse complement strand
TGATGAAGGCGTTTAACTTTTCCCGCGTGATGGCGTTAATGCCGTTTATCTTATCCTCGAAACTGAACACTTTGCCCGTATAGAGAAGATACTTCGCGTACAGCAGCATCTGAGAGGCGTTCGATTCCTGACTGAATATGAAACCGCCCTTTATCTGTTCCTTTGCGCGGGCAAATTCTTTTTCCGAAAGCCCGTTCCGTTTGAATTTTTTTATTTCGCCGAGAATGCAGTCGAGCGCGACGTCCGCCTTGTTCGGGTTCACGCCCGCGTAAACGCACAGCGAACCGCAATCTTTATAGGACGACATATACGAATAAACGCTGTATGCGAGGCCGAGTTCTTCCCTTACCTTCCGGAACAGCAAACTACTCATCCCCCCGCCGAGCGCGGCGTTGAGAAGAATGAAATAATCGCTGTATTCGCCCGCGTATTCGCAGCCTTTATAAGCGAGGCAGATATGCGCCTGCTCTATATCCTTTTTCCTTACGATAGAGCCGTAATACACGTCGTGCGAGAGCGCGGGAGAAACAAACCCGCTTCTTGCAAAAGACGAAGCGAAGTATTTTTCCGTCAATTCTTCCGCCTGTTCGAAGGTTATATTCCCCGCGTAACAAATAACGACGTTTTCGGGAAGGTAGAACTTGTCCATATAATCGAAAACGTCCTTTTTCGCGAAGGATCTGACGTTTTCCGCAGGGCCGAGTATGGTTGCGCCCAAGCCCGTTTTGCCGAAATGCGCTTCCGAAAGAAGGTCTGTACAGAGGTCGTCGGGCGTGTCCTCGGTCATATTTATTTCCTCGATGATAACGCCCTTTTCCCTCTCGGCTTCCTCGTCGCTGAAAGTGGAATTGAAGAATATATCCGCAAGGACTTCTACCGCTTCTTCGGTATGTTCCGCAGTCGATTTTACATAGTAGCAAGTAGTCTCCTTAGTGGTGAAGGCGTTTATCTGCCCGCCTATCGCATCGATAGCCTCGGATATCTCAAACGCGTTTCTCTTTTCCGTGCCCTTGAAGGTCATATGCTCGATATAGTGCGAAATACCGTTGTTTTGCGGGGTTTCGTACCGTGAGCCGGCGCCGACGAGTATGCCCGTGGATACCGAAAACACCCCGTCGAGCCGTTTGACTATCATTCTCAATCCGTTTGCGTAAGTTTTCTGTTTTACCATTATTCCTCTCCGAACAGGTTATCCGAAACCGTGGTTTGCTTCAAACCTTTTTGCTTATAATATTCAAGCACCCGCGGAAGCGCCGCGAGCGTGTGGCGTTTGGGGTGCATCAGCACAAGGTCGCCCGCCTTTATTCCGTCGGTCGCTCTTTTGAAAACCTTTTCTTCATCGGCGTCACGCCAGTCGATAGTGTCCTTCGACCACATTATCACGCTGTAACCGAGGCTTTCCGCCGCCGAAAGAGTTACCGAGTTGAACGCGCCAGAAGGCGGGGCGAAAAGCGTGGGCGTACAGCCGGAAAGCGCCTTTATCACCTTGCCCGCATTCTCTATCTCTTCGATATTTTTCTCGCGGGAAATTTTATCGTGATCGAGATGAAAATACCCGTGGTTGCCTATTTCGTGCCCTTCCGCCGCGATGCGGCAGAGAAGTTCTTCGCGGTCGTCCGCAAAGCAACCGCCCATAAAAAAGGTGGCTTTCACGCCGTAAACGGAAAGTACGTCCAAAATTCCGTTCACCACGTCCTCGCCCTCGTAAACGTTGAACATAAGCGAAACTTTATTTCCGTTTCTGTCACCGTTATAGTAGGCGGATTTTCCGCTCGCGGGGACTACCGCCGCGGGTATAAAACACACCGCGGCAACCGCGGCGACCACGAGCGCCAAAAACGCGTTCGTCAGTACCGTAAACGCTTTTCTCTTTAATAATATATTCATTTTCCGCCGTATAATTCCTTTTGAAAAATTATTATATTATATGACGGAAAAACGTATTTTATCACTTATATCGAAACACACCGCCCCGTAAAGAGGCGGTGTGCGTTTTAAGGCAAATTTAACCTTCCATCTTTTCGAGAAGTTTAAGATCGATTCCCTTCTCGCCTATCTTGATTATCTCGACCTTTACCGTATCGCCTATGGAAAGAACTTCTTCAACGGAAGCGATCTTGCGGTCGCTCATCTTGGAGATGTGTATCATTCCGTCGTGCCCCGGGGAAAGTTCCACGAATGCGCCCACTTTAGGCAATATCCTCGCTACGGTGGAAATAAACATATCGCCCACTTCGAGGTCCTTCGCAATGGAGAGGATTATCGCCTTCGCCCTGTTGGCGTTGGTCATATCTTCGCCGTAGGTGGCTATGTTCACCTTGCCGTCGTCGGTAATGTCTATCTTCACGCCCGTTTCGTCTATTATCTTGTTTATTACCTTGCCGCCGGAACCGATCACCTCGCGAATCTTATCGGGATTGATGGTGAAGGTGATTATCTTCGGAGCGTACTTGGAAAGTTCCTTATTCGGTTCGGGGATAACTTCGAGCATCTTGTTCAGAATGAAGTGCCTGCCCTCGTTCGCCTGCGAAATGGCTTTGCGGAGTATCTGCTCGTCTATACCTTTGATCTTTATATCCATCTGAATGGCGGTTATGCCTTTCGCGGTGCCAGCCACCTTGAAGTCCATATCGCCGAGGAAGTCCTCTAAACCCTGTATATCGCTCATTATCGATACTTTTCCGCTTTCAACGTCCTTTATAAGCCCCATCGCTATACCCGCAACAGGCGCCTTGATGGGAACGCCCGCGTCCATCAGCGCGAGGGTGGATCCGCACACGCTCGCCTGCGAGGTGGAACCGTTCGAGGAGAGAACTTCGGAAACGAGCCTTATCGCGTAAGGGAATTCTTCTTCGGAAGGAATCACCGGTTCGAGAGCGCGTTCGGCAAGGGCGCCGTGGCCTATCTCTCTGCGGCCGGGGCTGCGGAGCGGTTTGGCTTCGCCGGAAGCGTAACCGGGCATATTGTAGTGGTGCAGATACCTTTTATACTGCTCGTCGTCAAGCCCTTCGAGTTTCTGCACTTCGCTTATGGTGCCGAGCGTACAGGTGGTGAGTACCTGCGTCTGCCCCCTCGTGAACACGCCCGAGCCGTGAACCCTCGGAAGTATTCCGTGTTCGCACCAGATAGGTCTTATTTCGGTGAGCGTTCTGCCGTCCGGGCGAACGCCGTTGTTCGTTATCTTCGCGCGGACTTTTTCTTTGGTGATATAGTAGAGAGAATCTTTTATTTCCCTCTCCATTCCCTCGAATTCTTCCGCGAAATGGGCTATTACGTCCTTTTCCACTTCGTCCTGACGAGTCTGGCGGACTTCGCGGTCGAACGTGTCGAGAGCCCAATCGAGTTTTTCGGAAGCGTATTCCCTGACCTTCGCGTCGAGATCTTCGGGAACGTGATAGAGTTCTATGTCTATCTTCTTCTTGCCGCACTCGGCAACTATGCCCTCTATGAAGGCGCATTGCTTTTTGATTTCTTCATGACCGAACAAAATGGCTCCCACCATCTCGTCGTCGGCAATTTCTTTGGCGCCGGCTTCAACCATCATAATGGCGTCCTTCGTGCCGGAAAGATTAAGGTTGAGCGTGCTCTTTTCGCGCTGTTCGTTATCGGGGTTGATAACGTACTGCCCGTCCACTATACCCACCTGAACGGAACCCGTGGGCCCCGCGAACGGTATATCCGAAATGCTGAGCGCAATCGAACTGCCGAGCATAGCGAACGGTTCGGGCGGGATATTCGTATCTACCGAAAGGGCGGTTGCCGTAACGGTAACGTCGTTGAATAATCCTTTGGGGAAAAGCGGGCGGATGGGGCGGTCGATCAGGCGGGAAGTCAATATCGCCTTGTCGCTCGCGCGGCCCTCTCTCTTTTTGAAGCCGCCGGGAATTTTACCCACGGCGTACATCTTTTCTTCGTAATCGACTGACAGCGGGAAGAAATCCATTCCCTCTCTCGGCTCCGGACTCATAACGGTATTGACCATTACTACGGTATCGCCGCAACGCACTATGCACGAGCCGTTCGCCTGCTGCGCGTACTTGCCTACTTCAACGGTAACTTCTCTGCCGCCGATCTCTGTTGTGAAAATTTTGTGGTTTTCTAACATCTTGTCTCCTTTTCTTGCTCTGATTTATTTCGGACGGGCAAGCGCCTGTATTTTCCTTTATTTACCTGCCCGATATTCGCGTTTTATTTTATATAGATCCCTTTCCGTAAAAAGGGCTTGTCCTTTCAAAAAATTCGGGAGCGATAATCCTATCGCCCCCGAGAAACTCTGAAATAATTTTGCCCAAAAGCGGTTTAGTTTTTGTTTGCCGAAAACTTTTTACTTTCTCAAACCGAGTTTGGCAATAAGCGCTCTGTAACCTTCGAGATCTTTCTGTTTGAGATAATCGAGAAGGCCTTTTCTCTTACCGACCATCTTCAGAAGTCCGCGACGGGAATGATTGTCGTTCGGGTTTGCTTTGAGATGCTCGTTGAGGTGGTTTATCCTCTCGGTAAGAAGCGCTATCTGAACTTCGGCAGAACCGGTATCGCCCTCGTGAGTGGCGTATTCGGTTATGATAGACTGCTTGCGATCCTTTTCCATAACTTATATCCTCCGTTTTTTATTGCGGCTGAAAGCCGCTTATCCGCCTTGCCACCGAGCCATGCGTCAGAGTTCCCGCAATGCCAAGCGGCAGGTACCTATAAAATATTAACATATTTTTATTTAATTGTAAACTGTTTTTATATATTTATAACAAAAAAGAATACTATTTTTCCGTTTCTTCTTTTTCCGCTTGAAACTCCACGCCTTCTGGTTCGCTGCAATATTCCTCGTATTCGGAAAACTGTTCTTCCGTCGCAATATCTTCGTTCACCTCGTGACTTTTCAAAATTAATTCCGTTCTATTTATTTTTATCGGCGGTGTATCTTCCGGTGCGGTATCTTCCGAATACTTTTTCCACATTTTATTTATACCGAGCCACGCTGCAAGATGGATAAAGGCAAAAATCGTACATATAATCCAACCCAAAACTATGGACACCTCTTCCATCCCGTGCAAAACGTCGCTTGACGGAAGCAAAAAGATCCCTACGATTTCTCCGAGTAAGGGTAAAACCGCTATTATACTATAAATGACTGACATAAAATACCTCAAAATTTCATATTGCACTTATATAAGTGCAAAAATATTATAACAAACGGATATAATACTGTCAAGTATTTTGCACTTAAATAAGAACAAAAAAGAGGTAGTTATGGATAAAAAAATTGAGAAGAAAATAGGTTGCAACATAAGAATGCTGCGGGAAAAGGCGGATATGACGCAGGATCTCCTCGCGACAAAACTTCAACTGAGCGGTTGCGACATAACGAGAAGCGCCGTTGCCAAAATAGAAGTAGGGCAACGGCACCTGTATCCGGATGAAATTATTTTGATAAAACAGATACTTAAAGCGGAGTACGAAGATATTTTCAGGCTTGACTGAAAAGGTTTTTCTTCTCTCCGATTATCGCGTCTATCTTTTCTATATAAGTTTTTATATCTTTCGGCGCGCCGTAACGGACAATTTTCGTTTCGGCGTTTTCCCTTATCGCCTTGGAAACGGCGTTCGCCCCGCAAGCCACGTTCTGCGCTATCTCCTCCATAACGTCAACGTTGTAAACGCACGCCTTGCCGGGAAGGGTGTAACCGGTGTTTTCAAGGTTGCCGGCCATATATTTCTGCCTGTAGAGGTAATACGGCTCGTACCCCGCAGCGGTGAGCGTTTCGAACGCGTAATCGACCATTTCCGAAACTTCGCCCGCGGATAACCGAGAGGTGCTTTCTTTGAGTTTAGCCCCCTTTTTCAAACATAAAGTATGCACCGTGATGTTTTCGGGGCGGAGAGATAACGCCTTGTCAAGGCTGTAACGGAACATTCCGAAGTTTTCGCCCGTAAGCCCCGCGATAAGGTCTGTGTTTATATCGAAGCCGAATTCTTTTGCAAGGTAAAACTTTTCTATAACGTCCGCCGCGGTGTGCTTTCTGCCGAGAAGTTCAAGGGTACCGTCGTTAAACGTCTGCGGGTTTACGCATACCCGCGTAACGCCGAAGTTTTTAAGAACGGATAAAGTTTCCTCGTCTATGCAATCGGGCCTGCCCGCTTCCACCGTATATTCTACGCCCGGATTTTTGCCTATAGCCCCTAAAACGCGCAAAAGAAGGGGTTTCGGAAGCGAAACGGGAGTGCCGCCGCCTATGTATATACTGCGTAAATTTTTAACGAGAGGCTTACTTTCCTCTATCTCGCGGACGAGTGCGTCGATGTATTCTTCAAGGTTTTTCGCCTTGGAAATTTCCGACGACACAAAGGAGCAATACGCGCAGCGCGACGGGCAGAACGGTATCCCCACGAAGAAATCCGCATTGGCGGTATCCGCGGAGTAAACGCCCTTTTGCGCCTCTATTATTCGCCTGACCACTTCCGTTTTTTTGGGCGAAACGAGCATTTCTTCCGTCAGAAATTTTTCAAAATCGTCTATATGCGCGTAGGCGAGTTTGGTCGGTCTTATACCCGTAAGCGCGCCCCAAGGCATGGAAACGCCGAGGCGACCGGACAGCGCCCTGTAAACGGAAAGTTTGGCAAACGTTTGAAATACCGCTTGTTTTCGAGCGGCGTGGAAAACGGCAGTTCGTTTTTATACTCGTAAACCCTGCCGTCAACTGTTACGCGGTTATAAAAAGTAAACCCTTCTTCCCTTGCGGAATGGATAATTTCAAGTTCTTCCGCCTCGTCGAAAAGGTTTACCACTTCGAGAAGGTCGGGTTTTACGGAAAGGGCGTCGGTCGTCAGCATAATTCACCGAAATAAGGGTTATAAGCCCTCTCGTTTCCTATGGTAGTAGGCTCGTCATGCCCGGGGAGAACAATTACGTCATCTGATAACGTCATCAGTTTTTCTTTTATAGAGCGCATCAAAGTATCGTGATCGCCGGTGGGGAAATCCGTCCTGCCGACGGAGCCGTTAAAGAGCGTATCCCCGCTAAAACACGCATTATCGCACAAAAAACAGCACGAGCCCGCCGTGTGCCCGGGCGTTGAAATCACCTTTACGGTAAGGTTACCGAAGGTAAAAACGTCCCCGTCCGAAAAGGTGAGATCGGCAGCGGCCCCGCCGAACTTAAAGCCCATATAACGGGCGAGATTATCCCTATGGTGCGTAAGCATATATTCATCCCGCGCGGAAATGCCCACGCGGATACCTGCCGCGCGGTATTTTTCCGCGTCGAGAATATGGTCAAAATGCCCGTGCGTCAATAGAACCGCGGAAATTTTTACGCCGAGAGAATTTGCCCGTTCGGTAACTTCTTCAAATCCGCCGCCGGCGTCCACCACAAAAGCCTCTCCGCCCTTTTCTTCATAGACGAGGTAGGTGTTCGAATCGAGCGCGCCAACGGTAAAAACTTCGTACTTCATCAGGTCACCGTCCTGAAAACTTCTATTATCTGCTTTTCGGCGGATATTTTTTTAAGAAGAGTATCGAGGTCGCCCGCCGTGTTGAGTTTTACCGTCATATTTACCACCGCTATACGCAGTTTATTGTCTATCCTGCCGTTTACGGAAGTTATGAACAAATCGAGTTGGGCGCAGATGCCCGAAACTATCTGAAGTACGGGCGCCGTTTCGTTGGCATGGATCTCTATACCCACAATGTAATCGGTGCCGAGTTTACCCGACCATTGCGCCTCTAAAATTCTGTTCGCGTCCTCGTTTTTCATATTCGGGCAGTCCTTGCGGTGAACGGTAACGCCCCTGCCGCGGGATATAAAGCCGACTATTTTATCGCCCGGAACGGGGTTACAGCAACCCGCAAATCTTATAAGCAACCCCTCTATTCCCTTTATGATAACGTCGCCCGAGGAGTTGTGATGCGTTATAACGTTTTTATTGACCTCTACTTTCGGCGCTTCCTTCCTCGCCACGTCTATAAGTTTAACGAGTACCTGGTTTACCGTGACGATGCCGCCGCCTACCGCCATATACATTTCGTCCACCGTGGAGAAAGAAAGTTTGGTCTGTATCCTCTCGAAACTTACCGGATTTAACAGATCGGAGAAGTTATACCCCTTATTTCGCGCTTCCTGCTCGAGCATCGCCTTGCCGAGTTTTATGTTTTCCTCGTGCATTTCGCGGCGGAAAAACTGCCGTATCTTATTTTTCGCACCGGCGCTCTTCGCTATCTTAAGCCAGTCCCACGAGGGGCCTTTGGAGGATTTGAGCGTGATTATATCGACAACGTCGCCCACCTGCAGGGTGGTGTTGAGCGGAACCATCTTTCCGTTGACCTTCGCCCCCACACAATGGTGACCTACTTCCGTGTGGACGGAATAGGCGAAATCTATGGGCGTGGCGTCTTTCACAAGGCTTTTCACCTCTCCTTTCGGGGTGAAAACGAGAACCTCGCTGCTGTAAACGTCCCCTTTGAGAGATTCGAGAAACTCTTTGGAATCTCTCACGCCGCCCTGCCATTCCATAACTTCGCGTATCCAGGAAAGGCGGGTGTCGAAATTGCTTTCCACGTCCTTATTTTCTTTGTATTTCCAATGCGCCGCGATACCGTATTCCGCCATGCGGTGCATCTCCTTGGTGCGTATCTGAATTTCAAACGTCTGCCCGAAGTCTGTAACCACCGTGGTGTGCAGGGATTGATACATATTCGGTTTAGGCGTGGCTATATAGTCCTTTATCCTGCCGGGAACGGGCTTCCACTTCTTGTGTATCTTGCCGAGGAGTTCGTAACATTGATCTATATCGTCAACTATCGCGCGCACGGCGGTGAGGTCGTATATCTGGTCGAGCGTTTTTCCCTGTTTTTTCATCTTTTTATAGATGGAATAAAAATGCTTCGGCCGACCGAAAACCTCGCCCGTTATGCCCGATTCGTTCATTATTTCCTGAATTTCCTTAACGGCAAATTCAACGAATTTTCTCCTCTCCTCTATCTTCGCGTTGATGTTGGTGGAGAGGAATTCGTAGGCGTCGGGATCGATATACTTTAAGCATAAGTCCTCTAATTCGCACTTTATCTGCGATATTCCGAGCCTGCCCGCGAGCGGCGCGAAGATGTCGAGCGTCTCTTTGGACATACGCTGTTGGCGCTCTTTGGAAAGGAAGTTGAGCGAGCGCATATTGTGAAGGCGGTCGGCAAGTTTGATGATTATAACCCTTATATCCTTCGCCATCGAAACGAATATCTTTTTGAAGTTTTCCGCCTGCTCCTCTTCCTGCGATTTGAATTCTATCTTATCGAGTTTGGTAACGCCCTTCACAAGCAGAACTACTTCATCGCCGAATTCCTTCTGTATATCCCCTTCGGAAACGGGCGTATCCTCTATGGTATCGTGCAAAAATGCCGCGGCAACGCTCGCGCAGTCCATACCGAGGTCGATAAGTATCTGCGCAACCGCGCAAGGGTGTATGAAGTATTCCTCGCCGGAAGCGCGCTTCTGCCCCGTGTGCGCCGTTTTAGCGAAATAATACGCGCGCGTTAAAATTTCCGCTTCCTGCTTGGAATAGATTTTTTGAATTGTTTCAAGTAATTCGTACATATTTTAATTCCGTCCGCCGGATTTTGTAAAGATTTTAGACGAAGTTATATCCGCTCTGACGCTTTTATCGTACTTCATTTTTCCGTTTTCAAACTTGATTATGCCCAGTTCCTCAAGCACTTCCACCGCGAAAACAAACTGATAACGCGTGATATAGGGCACTTTTTCGGAAAGCGCCGCGTATAATTCCGCCGAGGACGACGCCGCCGTTCCGCTGAAAGGGGTAACGGCGGAAAACACTTCGCCAACACCCGCGCGCGTGGCGTTTATCTTCGGCATCATATCGGAAACTTTTATATCGCCGTTGACGTAAACGCCCGCCGTTTTTAACCTCTTGACTTCGTAAACGGGGTTATCGAGATATATTATCTTCCTGTAGCCGGAAATATCGCCGCCGGATAAAACCAGCACTACGCAGTTGCCGAGATTTTTGAGCCTCGGCGCGCCGAGGTCGAGCGGCAGGTCTTTAAGTTCGGGAAATTGCTCCAGCGTTTTCATATTGCTCGCAACGAAAAGCGTGCCGTAAGGGCTTTTGACCGCCTCTTTCACGAGGTCTTTTATTTCGGCCTGCGGAAGATATTCCGCCCGCTCGCCGCCCTTGCCGCGAAGATTTCTCAGATTCTTCATATAGAGTTCCAGACCGAGTTCCCTGCCGGGCGCAATTTCCGTTTCAAAGGTCCTGACGTATCCGCGCAGGCTCTCCCGCCCGTTATAAGATGAAATATTCGGCTCGAAAACGAAGATTTTTTTGACAGACGACCGAAGCAGCGCGTCCTGCGGGGCGCCGCCGAAATATATCAGGTCTATATGCTCGGTGGAAATGTTCAGGTGCGGAGAATTTTCACGCAGGGGAATCGGCGTGACGCTGCCCGTTCTGACCGCGAAAAGCGGCTTGCGGTTGCCCGTTCCGCACGGCTCGAGCAGGTTGAGTTCCCGCGCGAGGTCGAGTGTGAAATCCTCCTCTATATAATCTTCCACTTCCTGCTTGGGAACGAAAACTTCCGCGCCGTAATTTTCGGAGAGGTACTCGTCCATAGCCGCCTCGAACGCGGGGAGATCTTCCTCTTTCAGCGAAACGCCCGCCGCCTGCGAGTGGCCACCGTATTCGGTGAGATATTCCTTGTTGTGAGAGATCGCGTCGAGAATGTTCACGTCCTCTATGCTTCGCGCGGAGCCGTGCAACACCCCGTTTCTGTTCACGAACATTATTACCGGGCGGGTGTATTCTTCCACGAGTTTTGCGGCGGTTATACCTACAAGGCCGTTCTTCCACCCCCCGTCCTCAAGCAGTATAATGCGGCGATAAGCGCCTTTTTCACGCAATTTCGCCTTGGCGGAAGCATATAATTCGTCGCACTCCGCCTGTCTTTTTATATTGTATTCGGTAAGTTTTGCGGCAAGATTGAAAATTTCGTACTTGTCGTCGGAAAGGAACAGCCGCAACGCGCAGCGGGCGTCGCCCATTCTGCCGGCGGCGTTCACCCTCGGCGCTATGGTATAGGCGAGCGTGGTCGAGTTCATCTCCCTCGCCTTCGACGCCTCTATCAAAGCCTTGAAACATTCCCGCGTGCTGCTTCCGGAAAAAAGTTTCAACCCCTCGTAAACTATGTCCCTGTTCTCGTCAACGAGCGGCATACTGTCGGCAACGGTCGCAAGGGCGGCGAAATCGAGATATTTTTCCGCCTTTTCGCCGAGCAGGGCGGTGGCTATCTTGAAAGCGACGCCTGCCCCGCAAAGACTGTCGAACGGGTAATCCTGCTCGGGAAGTTTACAGTTTATTATCACGCAGTCGGGAAGGACTTCGGGAAGTTCGTGGTGATCCGTAACGATAACGTCAACGCCTAAATCCTTTATATATTCCACCTCGTTGCGCCCGCTTATGCCGCAATCGACCGTTATGAAAAGGTCGGGGTTATATTCTTCCATCGCCGCGTCGATCACCTTTTCGGAAAGGCCGTAACCGTCGGCTCGTTCGGGAATAACGGGGTAAGCCTCTATCCCGAATTCGCGCAGGGCGAAAAACATAATGGAACTCGCGCAGATGCCGTCGGCGTCGTAATCGCCGTAAACGACCACCACTTCGCCGTTGTCGCGCGCGGCGGTAAGCCTTTCCACGGTCTCCTTCATCCCCTTGAGAAGGAACGGCGAAGTAAAATGGCTTTTGCCGGGAGATAAAAACCTCGCCGCCTTTTCTTCCGTATCTATCCCGCGGATATACAGAATGCGCGCGAAGGTTTCGGAAATATTCGCGCGTTCCGCAAGGCGTTTAACGATATTCAGTTGTTCACCGTCAAGCCGCGGTCTTGTTACTATCAACTGCTTTACCTCTGTAGATGATTCAAAAATGGGCGAGTTGCCTCGCCCATCGAAAACTTTAAGGAATTATTATGCCTGCGTAGCCTTTTCTTTGGCGTACTTCTGATATCCCGTTTTCTTGGCGGGGGTGATCTTTTTGCCTATCTTTCTTATCTGCACCCATACGCAACTCGAAAGAATTATAGCGGAGTAAACGCCGGAAAGCAAACCGAAGATTATCGGCAGGGCAAATTCTCTTATGCTGGAAACGCCGATTATCGCTATCAACGTTATCATTATAAGCGTTGTGACGGAAGTGAATATCGTCCTGCGGAGAGTTTCGCCGATGGAAATATTCGCAACGTCCGCATCGGTAAGGCCCTGACCTTCGTACTTCTTGAGGTTTTCCTTAATTCTGTCGAATACGATTATCGTGGCGTTGATGGAGTAACCTATAACGGTTATCACCGCCGCGATGAACGTGGTGTTTACGGTTATTCTGAACAACGTGGTGAGAGTTATCATCACGAACACGTCGTGAATAAGCACTATTACCGCCGCAATGCCCGATGTGAGCCTGAACCTTATCGCTATATAGACGAGCATCAAAACTATCGCTATCACTATCGCGAGAATTGCCTTTCTCGTGAGGGACGCGGTCGCGTCGGGCGAGGTGAAGGAACTGGTTATGCCGCCTTTCTCGTTTACATAAACGCCGCCTTCTTCAACCGATTCTTTAATGAAGCCGCCCTCGTTCCTGTTTATATATTCTATAACGCTGTGGATAAGGCCGTTTTCCTCGTCGCCGAGTTTGTCGGCAAATTCGCCGTTGTCGAGAACGGTGCCGTTGTAGGAATAGTTAAGGTCGAACTGCAGCACCGCGTTTCCGTTGTTGCTGGTAACACGGGTGGATTCTACGTTGAAGCCCTCGCTCTCGATATACCCCTTTACGGTGTCCACATAAGATTGATCGTTATCCGAACTCGGAACGTTGAGGTTTACCTGAATGGTAGCGCCCTCGGTAAAGTCGAGGCCGAGGTTCATGCCGGGCACTATCAGAAGGACGATACCCGCGAGGATTATTACCGCGCTTATAATAAAGAACACTATGCTCTTTTCTATTATCTTCAACTTTTTCATTGTACGTCAGCCCCCCTCTTTACTCCGAAGAATTTGGCCTCTCTCTCCTTGCTGACGAGCGGGCGGAAAAGCCTGATGAGCCAACGCGTTACGAATATTGCCGTAACCATAGAGAGAAGTACGCCTATGAAGAGCGTTATGGCGAAGCCCTTTACCGAGCCGGGAGAGATTATCCACAGAACGACAGCCGCTATAAGCGTGGTGACGTTCGCGTCGATTACCGTTATCACAGCCCTGCTGAAGCCTGCCTTCACGGAAGCCGCGAGAGTTTTGCCGGAAGCGTATTCTTCGCGCACCCTTTCAAAGATGACCACGTTCGCGTCGATAGCCATACCTATACTCAAAAGGATACCCGCTATGCCCGGGAGCGTGAGTTGTATGCCGGGTATGAACGCGAGGAGGAGTATCAGCACGAGCGTGTATATTACGAGTGCGATGCTCGCTATAAGTCCGAACCCGCCGTAGAACACCACCATTATCACGAATATGAGCGCAAGACCTATCGCGCCCGCTATAAGCGAGTTTTTAAGGGCGTTCTGACCGAGGCTTGCTGAGATAAGTTGCGCCTCGCTCACTTCGAACTGCAGGGGAAGTTTGCCGCTGTCTATAACCGAAGCGATAGCGTCCGCCTGATCGAACGTTTCGAAAGATTCGATGGACGCCGAGGTGCCGGTGATCTGCTGATTTACCGTAGGTTGAGAAATTATCTCGTCGCCGAGGTAAATATACATAGTCTGACCGGTGAGTTCGCTCGTGGCGTTGGCGAACTTCTTGCCGCCTTCGGGAGTGAAGTTGAGGGCAACTATATACTTGCCGTCGTTATTCATTCCGACTTTCGCGCTGACTACGTCGTCACCTGTAAGGTAGGTTTTCGCGCCGCCCTCGTTGGTGAAACGGAGTTCGCCAGTGGAACCTATTACCTGCAAAATTTCGTTCGCGTTGTCAACTTCCGGTATTTCTATTCTTATCTTCGGATTAGCCGTGGCGGTATCCTGCGTGGTTATGGTCGCCTCGGTATAGCCCTTTTTGTCGAGCCTGTCGCGAAGGACCGTTACGGCGTCGTTCACGTTAGCGGCGTCGGCATCGGTAGTCTTTGCCTCAAGCACAACGTAATAACCGCCTTTTAAGTCGATGCCCTGTTCTATCGTGTTCGCGATCCCTTTCCAGGTATAAGGTTGTCCGCCGAAGGTACCGGGTATATTGAACGGTACGAAGCACAGCACGGCAACCGCCGCTATAAGAACAAAGAGTATCGAGAGCAGAGTTATCGATTTTCCTTTACTCATTGTTGCCTCCTGCCGGAAAAACCGGCAATCTTTTAGTTACAAGCGCAACCCGCGGCCGAACGCCGACAAAATTACACTTAATTATTATATAATTACTTTAACGTAAAGTCAATAGTTTTAATGCGGGTTTTGCGAAATTTTATTCAAATATTTTCCTCGGAATATTTTTTCGCCGCGAGAACGTATTCTTCGGCGTTATCCGTTATGCCCTTTATCTCCTCGGGTTTTACCTCTCTCAATATTCTGAAAGGGTTGCCGACGACTACCGAGCGTGGCGGTATCGCCTTCCTGCCGCCTATCACGGCGCCCGCGCCTACGATGGAATTTTCGCCTATCACAGCCCCGTCGAGAACTATCGCGCCCATGCCGATTATCACGTTGTCCTCAACGGTAGCGCCGTGGACCACCGCGTTGTGCCCGATAGTAACGTTTTTTCCGATATTTACGGGGCTTCCCGCCTCGGAATGTATGGTGGCGTTGTCCTGCACGTTGCTGCGGTCGCCTATTTTTATCGCGCTCCTGTCGCCGCGTACCGACGCGCCCGGCCAGAAACTGCAATCGTCCCCGACGGTAACGTCGCCCGATATGTGCGCGAGGGCGTGTATATAAACTCCTTTGCCGAATTCCGGATTCTTATTCATACTGTAAAAACCGCCTTTATCTCACATTATTGCTTTGTTTCGGCGAGAATGTGCAACGCGCACTCGAGGCGGGCGCGCATCATTTCGCAGGTCGGCTCGTAGGGTTTATTTACGTCGCCGTTGAAGTTATAGTTGTTCGCGGCGCACCCGCCCGAACAATGGTAACGGGCGAAACAAGCGTCGCATTTTTCCCTCGTGAACAGGCTTGAATTTTTGAAGATCCCCCGTATTTCGCGGTTTATCTCCCCTTCGAACACGTTGCCCATATAAAATTTCGGGTTGTCGGAAAACTGGTGGCAGGGATACAGATCGCCCTTCGGCGTGACCGAAAGGTACTCGTTGCCCGCGCCGCACGCGTTCACCCTCTTGGAAAGGCACGGCCCGCCCTCTATATCTATCACGAAGTGGAAAAAGTTGAAACCTCTCCCCTCTTTTTTGCGCTTTATGTATTCTTTGGAAAGCCTCCTGTACTCCTCGCGTATGGCGGGCAGGGCGTCGTCCGGAATGGCGAGCGGATCGCCCTTCGGCAAAACGACCGGCTCCACGGAAATTTCCTTAAAACCCTGATCGGCTATAAACTTAACGTCCTCGCCGAAATCGAGATTCTTGTTGGTAAAAGTTCCGCGTATATAATAACTTTTATTTCCGCGTATCTTCGCGAAACGCTTGAAATTGTTTATTATTACGTCAAAACTTCCCTTCCCGTTCACGGTCTTGCGGATGGCGTCGTTCACTTCCTTTCTCCCGTCAAGGCTCATAACGACGTTTTCCATCTCCTCGTTCAGCCATTCGGCGGTTTCCTCGTTGAGCAAAACGCCGTTGGTGGTGAGCGTGAAAAGGAAGGTTTTACCGTACTTCTTGCCCTGTTCGCGCGCGTAGGCTACCGTCTTTTTTATAACGCCTAAATTCATAAGCGGTTCGCCGCCGAAAAAGTCCGTTTCGAGTATCTTTCTGTCGCCTGAGTTCTTTATAAGGAAATCGATCGCCGCCTTCGCCACCTCGAAAGACATCATCTGCCGTTCGCCTTTATAGGTGCCTTCCGACGCGAAACAGTAGGCGCAACGCATATTGCAATCGTGGCAAATATGCAGGCACAGCGCCTTAAGGTGTTCGCTCTTTTCGGGGCGAACGTCGCTTCTTTTCGCGAAAAGCAGGCCTTTTTCCTTCAATTCTTTTATATCCGCCTCTATCTCCCGCACGGCTTCTTCATCTGCCCCTTCGAGAAAATAGGGCTGCCCCTGCATCTTTTTTATAACTTCCGCGGTGAGCGCGTCGCACTCGTGCAGGGCGGAACTTTCAACGTCAAACAGATAATATTTTCCGTCAACTTCAAACGTGTGGACCATAAAACCTCGTCAACTAAACAAGTGAGGAGCGAAAACAAATTCACTCCTCACTCAATTCAGATTATTAAATTACGTTATTTGTTTTCTTCTATTTTGCCTTCTCTTGAAATCTTCTTGCAGGACTGATTGCCTACTGTGCAACTCGTTTTGCAAGCCGATTGACAACTGCTTCTGCATTCGCCGCAACCTACGGAATTTTTCTTTGCGGGTACCGCAACCGTCTTAATTCTGGTCATAATATACGCCTCCGAATCTTTATTGAATATATTATACAATAAAAGCGGGAGAATTTCAAGTGTTTTATACTATTTTTTCAAATTAGCGGCAAGAATCCCCGCAAGCGAGCCGCAAATAAGCCCGTAACCCGCCTCGAACAAGGTAGAAACGCCGAAAGTAAGGCTACCGGAAATAAGCCCGAACAGCAGATAAGTTACCGCCACCACCGCAAGCCCTATCGCCGCTCCCTTCAGAAAGCCCTTTTCTCCCTTCACCCCTACGAGGCACGCCGCCGTTATGCCGAAAAGTTTTATTACCTGATTGATGAATTTTATCCATCCCTCGCTTATCTCCGCAAATTTCAGCGCGAACGCGAATATAAGTATCGCGGCGAGGCACACGCTCACCCCGATAAGCAATCCTTTCAAAAAATTAAGGCCGAAGCCGCCGGTCTTTTCCATAAACCCCTCCGCTCGTTTTCTGAAATTATTCTATGCCGGTCATCACCGTTTAAGAACGCCCGCCGCGAATTGTTTTTTTACGGGCGTAAGAGTTTTTCCTAAGCATTGAAAAATCCCTGCGAACAGGGATTTTTCAAAAAAGTGTTGCGGGATAGACCGCGGTTGTTAAAATTGCCGAAAGGCGTTTATCTCAACGTAGGATATTTACCGGAGAGAAAATCGAGATTGTAGAGGTTCCATACGGACGTGCTCCACCCGAGGGTGACGGCGTAGAAACCGTAATCGTTGAGGTATGAAACGGTAACCGACGTGCCGCCCGGAACGTTCGAGTAACTGTAACATTTGGTTTCCGAATAACTTCCGCTCTGCAAGGCGGAAATCGCAGAACTGTGCTTTGTAAATCCGCTGACCGTGCCGGTAAACACCGCGCTCTCGATTATTCCGTAATTCCT
>JAFTDZ010000027.1 GCA_017453885.1 Clostridia bacterium | reverse complement strand
TAACAACGAATTTCATATTCATACAGGTACTGACGATGAAATATATTTTGGTGCTATAAAAAAGGAATTTTCATCTACCGATTTTATCAGAAATTTTTATATTGAACTCGCCTCTAATATAGAAACTCCGGAAGATATAATGGATAGCAAATTCGGTGTAGTAAAAGAAAAAACCGAACAATATTTACTTGTAACAGGAAATGCAAACATAAATTATTCGGCAATGATCGGAAATAAAAGAGAAGAAAAATATTTTGATAAAACTTACGATGGAACACCGGTAGAAAGAACGCGTACAGTAACGGATTGGAGCCCTATCAGCGGCAACTATAGCGGAGAGTATATCAGTTGCGTGGAAAATACGGATACTATAAAACACCATGATATATATTCAAAGGAATATCATGATATTTCAAAAAACAGAGAGGATTTTTATGATAGTTTGAGAAAAACTTTGAAAAATAATAAAGAAAATATAATTGAGTTCGATCAAGTTGATTTTGCGATAGATCCGCCTGTAAATCCGCAAGGAATCGCCTTGGAAGAAGCAAAAAGAGATATTCTAAAACAATGTGATCAGAATGCATTATCTTCGTTACCCGGAGATGATCATAAAAATTATCGATCAAACGGCACAGTTAGTATTATTTCGATAAATTCTATTGCTGCACCCGTATATGAAATAGATTATGAATATCACGGTAAAAAATGGAGTAATTCTTCATTTGCTTTCGGTAAACTTGCAAATAGAAATAATGTACCGAGTATAGAAGAAGACATAACTAAATCAGTAAATAAAGAAGTGAATATTTTAGGTGTGCCTTTACTTCTCGGGTTAATAACAACTATAACTGTTTTATTCGTATCTATGATTATGATAATATCGGGGAAATTGAACAGACCGAATTTTCCATTTGTTATTGAAGTGATAAATACTATTTTTTTTATTTTCTATTTAACGTATAGAAAAAAATACTTGAGTAATATATATCAAAATAATCAAAACAAAAAATTAAAAATGCTGGTTGATTTATTCAGAAAGAAAAATATGCGTGGTTTGACTGAAGAAGAAAGCCGGGGATTTGATATAAAATCCCATTATATCAGTGCAAAAAGTAAACTTAAAATTGCTAATATTGTAATGTTTTGTATTTCTTTGTTCGTAATGTTTATGTTTATTATATCTTATTTTTCAGGAGCGACAATTTAAGTTTTCAGGAGCAACAATATACAAAAAGCCCCGTTTATCGCGCGTAAACGGGACTTTTTGAAGTTTCTGTAAGGTTCTATTTTTCGCTCTTGCGGTTTATAAGCCAGCCCAGAGAGAGGAATACAGCCGCGTAAACTACCGCGCCTATAATGCAACCGATAAGGCGGGGTGTTTCTATTGCCGAATTGCTCAAATCGTTCAGGAAACTGCCTATATACAGTTTGCTTATGCGGAAGTCAATATCTTTCGACGCGAGTATAAGGTCGATAAGTTGCAGGATGTTCAGCAGAAACTGCGTGCCGCCTACGATTATAACTATGGTTCCGGGCAGGCTCTTCACCGCGATGCAGATAAAAAATTCTACCGAGGTTATCGCCGCGCACACGAGGAATTGAGAGGAGAGGAGTTTGAAGAATGTCCCGTCGGGCTTGCCTGCTTCGAATTCGAGCGTTCCGCCTATAAACGACAGCAACATTACGAGAACGAACATTGCCGACATAACGGCGAGCGAAACGATGAATTTGGCGAAGTAAACTTCCGTCCTCGTGAAGCCTCTCGCATATACGTTTTTGATGGTGTTTTGCGAATGGTCGGAAATGATATATATCGCAAGGGTTATGCCGAGGATGAGCGGCAGTTGAGAGGAAAGACCGCCTAACGCCGCTTCCATAGCGCCGAACCCGCTCGATGTCTTTTCCGGAATATCTTCACCCGAAAGTAAAATTTCCAACCAGTTGAAATTTATGGGCGTGTACGCCCAGATCAGGAAGTTTATAAGCGCCATAAGGGCGATTATGCCCGAACAGACGTAAAAACTCTTTTGCCTGAATAATTTATGAAATTCGTATTTTAACAGCGCGCCCATTCAATCACCCAACCTTTCTATGAAGAATTGCTCGAAGTCCTTACCGCTACGGGTAAGTTCGCTCACCGCAACGCCCGCTTTTACAAGGCAGGCGTTTATCTCGGCGGTCCTGTCGGTATGGTTATACAGGTAAACCCCGTCCGGCTTGAGTTCGGCTTCGGCGTCCGAAAAGTTTTCCTTTATTATTTTTATCGCCCTCTCTCCGTCGGGCGTAACTATTTTCGCCTGCCTGCTGCAGGTTTCGATAAGCCTCTCGGCGGAAATTTCTTCCACAAGTTTGCCGTCTGCAATAATTCCGTAGGTAGTAACAACTTTGGCAAGTTCGTCGAGCAGGTGGCTGGAAATAATAAAAGTGACGCCTTTTTCGCGGTTTAAGCGGAGAATGGTATCGCGTATCTCCTTTATTCCGGCGGGGTCAAGGCCGTTTATCGGCTCGTCCAGCACGAGAACTTCCGGGTTGCCGAGCAGGGCTATCGCTATGCCGAGGCGTTGCTTCATACCTTGCGAAAACGCTTTCGCGGGTTTTCTGCCCGTGTCCGACAGACCTACGAGTTCGAGTATTCCGTCTATCTCGTTTTTATCCGAACCGTAAAGAATTGAGTAGCGGTAGAGGTTTTCCCTTGCGGAACAAGCCTTGAAAAGCCCGGGCTCCTCTATCAGCGAGCCTATTTTTCTCCGCGCCGCGGTCAGTTTTTCTCCGCCGAACAGCGTTACCGTACCGCTCGTGGGGTAGGTGATGCCGAGTATCAACTTCATAAGGCTGGTTTTTCCCGCGCCGTTTTTGCCTATAAGCCCGTAAATGTCGCCCCGCGCAACGTGGGCGGAAACGTCGTTCACGGCAAGTTTTGCCCCGTAACGCTTTACAAGGCCGTGTGTTTCTATAACGTTTTCCATATGGTTATGAATACCTCATCAATAGTGATTATGAAGGGTGACAGGTCAACGCTGCGTTTCAGCCGCGGGCAATACTTTTCGTATCGCCTTCGGCATTGCCTTGCGTTGACGGGTTGACGTAAGTTTCGGTCTTTACTTGTTCGCGGCGCGCTGTTCCGCAACGTAATCGTGCACTTCCTCGGTGGCGAAGTGCAGTTTTGTAAGGCAGTTTACGGCGTTCAGCGGGAAAACGAAATACGTTTCGTCCGGCAGGGCGAGGTCTATCGCGTCGCCCCGTCCTTTATAATCGTATTCTATATGGCAGGAATACATGGTGGCAGGGTCGCGGTCGTACTCGAACGGCTTGCCGTCGATTTCGCCGCGCATAGAAAAACCGTTGTAATCGTGGGTAAGTTTTACGTTGCCGAGCGGAACAAAACCATCGTGAGAAGATTTCAGCAGTTCCACCCTCGCGGTGTCCTCGAAGCGGTAGTTTCCGCTACGCACTTCCTTGCGGACGTTTTCCCTTTCCCAGCGGTACCAGTCGGGCACGCGGGTGAATATATCTTCGCCGTTTTCGCAATGAAGAATGCCGAGTTCGTCCATCTCCCAAACCTTGCCGCAACTTTGGCACCATATCTTCGTTCCCTTGGAATAGGTGGAACCTTCCGCCTTGCAATGCGGGCATTGATAGAGGATCTTGTGTAAGTTAGTAGCCCGTTCTTTGCTTTTTATCTTTATTCCGTTCTCGTATTGATAGGCGTAGTCATCGTAAGAAAACGCCTTTTCTATGCGTTCCTGCAGTACTTCCGCAGGGAGCGTTTCGGCGTCCTCTTTGGTTATTATCTGCCGCATTTCCGCGATAACGGGCACTTTTCTGTAAGGGTGCTTGTTCCATTGCGGGGAGCGGAGAAAGTTACCTTTGAGCATCAGGGTTACTACCGGCACCTTCGCCGTCTTGACGAGTTTGCCGAGTGCCTTGTCCAGCCGCTCGTTTATTCCGGCGAGCGTAAACCTCGCTTCGGGGTACATTCCTACAATGCCCTTGTTCCTCTTTAATACGTGCAGAATGTGGCGCACCACCGTTATGTCGTTGGTGAATTTACGCTTATAAATATTCCCCATTCTGCGAAAAATATGTTCCCTGCCGTTGAATTCTTCGATGGAAGCCACCCAACTCACGGGGTGGGGGCGGGCCGCCTTTATCATCATGGTGAAGTCCACCATCGAGGCGTGGTTTCCGAGGATAAGATAGGGCGGTTTAAGCCCTTTGCAGTCTATCTTCGTTATCTTGCCGCCTACGGGCGCGTTGTAGAAAAACGCGAGGAACCTTTCGAGCGCGTACCATAATCTGCTGTGTTTTTGCGGCTTTTCCGCCATGTTGAATTTTTCTCTGCTGCTTGCCATTTTTATGTCCTTTATATATCCTTATTTTAGTAAAAATTATGCGTTAATGCGTGATTTACGGGGCTTTTTTGTTTCTCCCCTCGGTTACGAGGTCGTATATTTCTTCCGTAGCGAGGTGAATTTTCGTTACGGCGTTTTTAGCGGAAAGAGGGAATACGTAAAAAGTATCTTTCGGCGCGCAGAATTCCACGCAGTCGCCCCGACCTTCGAAATCGTATTCGATATGGCAGGAATAGGTGGTGGAAGGCGGGCGATTGTATTTCACAGGCTTCCCGTCGATAACGCCCTCTAAGGTAAACCCGTCGTAACCGTGCGTAAGTTTAACTTTGCCTTTATTAACAAAACCGTATTTTGCGGAATGGATAAGTTCGGCGCGCGCGTCGTCCTCGAAGCGGTAGTTGCCGCTTCTCACTTCATCGCGCACGCATTGCCTTTCCCAACGGTACCAGTCGGAAGCGAAGTCAAAAACCGTTTCTCCGTTTTTGCAGCGGAGTTTTCCGTACTCGTCCATTTCCCACCTTTTTCCGCAGGAATCGCACCAAATCTCAATTCCCTTGCTGTCGGTGGAAAAGTCCGTATTGCAATGCGGGCAACGGTATAACACCTTGTGCAGGTTGTTGGCGCGGAAGGGAGAATCTATTTTTATTTTGTTTTCATTTTGCCATTTGTATTGATCGAAAACGAATTTTTCTTCTATTCTCCGCTGAATTTCTTCCGCAGAGAGCGTGGCGGCTTCCTCGCGGGTAACTATCTGCGTCATCGTGGCGGTGATTTTTATCTTCCGTTTATGTTTCACGTCCCATTGCGGGGCGTAGAGGAAATTTCCGTTTTCTATAAAAGTAACCACGGGGCAACCGGCGGTTTTTACGAGTTTGCCGAGGGCTTTATCCAGCCGCTCGTTCACTCCGCAGATCGACCACCTCGCCTCGGGGTAAATAGCAACTATGCTCTTTTCTTTGGTAAGCATTTTCAATATGTGCTTCGCGGTGTAAAGTTCGTTGGTGAACTTGCGCTTGCATATCATTCCTATGTTGTAGGAAACGAGTTGCCTTCCCACGAAGCCGTCAAGCGCCACAACCCAGTTGACGGGGTGGGGAGAAGTGCCTTTAAGCAGCATGGGGAAGTCCATCATACTGCCGTGGTTTCCGAGGATAAGGTAGGGCGGTTTAAGTCCTTTGCAATTCACCTTTGTTATCTTACCGCCTGCGGAGATCCTTTGAAAACTTGCCGCCGCTCTCACGAGGCAGTTCCAGAAAAGGTTGGGTTTTTTAGGCGGAACGGAAAAATCGAACGGTTCCTTTACGGTATATTTTTTGCCCATATATATATTCCTTTCATTCGTTCGTTTATCGAAAGCGGTTTGCCGTTTTTGCGGTTTTACGTGAGATTCAGGCTACTTCTTCTATGGTATGTGCGATGAAACATAAGTGGTCGCCCGCGCGTTCGAGATTGGATACGAGGTTTATGTAAACGCTGCTCGAGGCGGCTTTGCATTCGCCGCGGTTAAGCCTGTCTATATGGTCGGCAATAAGTTGGCGGCGGAAGTTGTCAAGCCTGTCCTCTTCCTCGTCAACCGCTTTG
>JAFTDZ010000230.1 GCA_017453885.1 Clostridia bacterium | reverse complement strand
CCCCGACGCTTAAATTTTCCGGTACGGAAATCCTATGCTTATCCCCGACCTTTTCGAGTTCTATCATCTCTCGTTCTTCCAATATTTTTATCAGCGATTGAACCCACGCCGTTGAATTGATGCCACAACCATCGGCAATCTCTTTGTATGTCGGCGAACGCCTTTTTTTATACTGAAACTCCTGTATATATTCATATACTTTATTCAGTTTTTCTTCATCTATCAAACGCATCTCGTTTTCCCATAAGCGAATAGCCTGTTCGTTTATATGCTATCATATCTGTTTGTTTAAGTCAACTGTTTTTCTATCGTTTTTTTTATTTTTCTTTACCATTTTCTTTTCAATTATATTATAGATACCTGTAAAAAGCAAATCCCGATCAACTTTTGGCATTAAACTTAAATCGGGATATCCGTTTATATATATTTTTCGTTCGGTTTTATTCCTACGGTTTATCTCTTTCATAATATTTCCTTCATTGCGATTTCGTTCTTATTATATATGAAAAAAACAAAAAACAAAAGGTATGCAAGTGGTGTAAAAACTATGATTATATATGAATTTTAACAGTATGCATATGTTCAATATAGTACATATATGGGACATATATATTGTGTGTGTAATGATTTTATAGGGATAGGATTATATCAGAAAAACCCTGTGCCGTAAATGGGAAAAAATATTATAAAAATCTACAACTTTATTACGTACCGATACAATATTTTTTCCTGAATCCTTTACTGCACTGTCTTTTTCTGATTGTCTCTTTGTCGAATTCTTCGACAGAGGCAATATCTCCTGTCCGCTTAATATGCCGGGCATATTTTCGTAATGCTTTCGTGCCGGGTAAACAGCATTTTTTCATACTTGTGTATGAAATTTGACCCATTTTTATCCATTACGTTTTTCTCTGTAAAGAATTACTATATTTTTATAAACCGATAAAGGAGCATGAAATGAAAAAGTTGATAGGTGTTGAATACTTAAGATATTCCAGCGACCGCCAAACCGAACAATCCATTGAAGGACAAATGCGTGTGTGCGACGATTATGCCGCGCGTAACAATATTATAATTGTGAACAGATATATAGATCGAGCCATGACTGGTACTAACGATAACAGAAAAGACTTTCAACGCATGATCCGAGATAGTGCAAAACAAAACTGGGACGTCGTTTTGGTATATAAACTTGACAGGTTTTCACGCAATAAATACGAAATGGCTATTCATAAAAAAACTTTGAAGGATAACGGCATAAAACTTGTTTCCGCTACCGAAAATATTCCGGATACGCCGGAAGGCATTATTCTCGAATCCCTTCTCGAAGGTATGGCCGAATACTACTCTGCCGAACTTTCACAAAAAGTAAAAAGAGGTATGAATGAAAGCCGTGCTAAAGGTAATTTTACCGGCGGCCTTACTCCGTATGGATATAAGGTTATAAACAAAAAAATATATATTGACGAAGATCGCGCGAAAGTAGTACGGTTTATTTATGAAAAATACGCAAACAATGCTCTCGTCAAAGATATTATTGAAGAATTGAATAAAAAAGGTATTATAAATGCCTACGGAAAACCTTTTCCTCAAAATTCTATACTAAAAATATTGAAAAATGAAGAATATATAGGTATTTTCAGACACGGAAACGAAGTTTATACCAACAGGTATCCGCCTATCATTCCCGTAGATCTGTTCGAAAAAGTTCAAATAAGAATCAACGGTAATAAATTCGGCAAACGAACAAGAGAAAACGTATTCCTCTTAAGAAATAAATTAAAATGCGGATATTGCGGAAGAAACGTAATAGGCGAATCGGGAACTTCAAAGTGCGGAAAAATTGTTTATTATTACAAATGCGCAGGAAGAAAAAAAGGAACAAAATGCCGCCAGGATATATTGCGTAAAGACGCCTTGGAAAAAATCGTCACAGATACCGCTTTTAAGATTTTCGAAGACGCTTCTACTCTTTCTTTCGTCGCAGATCAAATTCTTGAAATACATAATAAAAAATCTCACGACACGTCCACCCTCAATATTCTTAACAAGGAACTTGAAACCACGAGAAAGAGTATAGACAATTTATTACACGCAATAGAACAGGGAATCATTTCCAAATCTACTCAAACAAGATTAGCGGAACTCGAATCCCAAGAAGATAAACTTAACAGTCTCATCGCTTTGGAAAAAACAAAAGGCTCCGCCGAAATCACCAGGAACGATATTATTTACTTCATTAAATCCGCGCTTAAAAAAGAATCAAAACAAATGATTTTCCTGCTTATCAAACAAATTACATTGTATAACGATAAAATTGAAATCGCTTTTAATTACACCAACAGTCTGTGCCCTGACCAAAACAGTCAGGACTCCGATTTTATTATCAATCAGGAAAAAATCAAATATACTTATTTTGACAACGGTTGCCCTAAAACCGAATATTTACTTGTTACCGCTTCAGTTACTGTCTGATTATTAAACGATAATCGATCCGTTTGAATTTTATCGGCATTTTACGGAACGAAGAGCGAATCAATAAAACCTTCTTATTATAATTTGACAAATCAATTATTATCTGTTAAACTGTTGTCACCATGTAAAAAACATATATTAAAAAACGAATAATAAGGCTATGTTTCTGGTTTTTGTGCAAACGTAAAATCCAAGATAAATTCATAAAAAACGGCTGATCGGGCTTGTGTTCGAATTCATCACATCCCCGCCCACCAAAAACAAGGCGGCGCCGCAAAAAACGGTAGCCGCTTTGCTTTTGATGAAGATAATCCGGGCGAGAACGCGCGCAGTTGACAGCCGTTTTTTAGTGATTATACCATACCTGCGCCGGGTTCGCGGCAGTATGCCGAGGAAAGGCTTGCCTTTCCGACGCCCCCTCCGTCTCCACCATATGCAATAATACGAACCCCGATGAAAGGTCAGGGTTCGTATCATTTTTTCAAACAACGTCTTCGCAACCGAAATTATAAAATTTTTTTTGAAACGGCTATTGTCGTATTGCCGCGTATGGCAATTTACAAATTAAATGTTTTTGCGGATAAAACCTTCGATTTTATCAAACGGGATATAATTATTATCACCGCCGTCGTAAAGGTCGCAATGGTACGCGCCCTCTACGATATATAATTCTTTATTATCGCCCTTCAGAAGTTTGAAGGCGTCCTCACTCATATATCTCGAGTGCGCCTTTTCACCGTGAACGAGCAGAACCGCGCTTCTTATTTCGGAAGCGTAAGTAAACAGCCTCGTATTCATCAAAGACGTTCCCGCCGTCACGTTCCAGCCGCCGTTGCTGTTAAGACTTCTCGGGTGATACCCGCGCGGAGTTTTATAATAAGCGTGATATTGTTTGACGAACCACGGCGCGTCTTCCGGCAGAGGATCGACAACGCCGCCCGCCGACGCGTAACTTCCTTTTTTGAAATCCTCCGTCCTTTGAGCGTTGACGGCTACCCTTGCCCGGTAACGCGCATCTTCATCGTCCGCGCCGTCAAAATACCCGTTGCCCGAAATCCTTGACATATCATACATGGTGACGGCGACAGTCGCCCTGATCCTCGTATCTATGCAGGCGGTTTGAAGCGCCATTCCGCCCCAGCCGCAAATACCTATAATAGAAATTTTATCGGCGTCTACGTTTTCCTGCACGCTCAAAAAATCCACCGCCGCCTGAAAATCTTCAACGTTTATATCGGGAGAGTTCATATATCTCGGTTCCCCGCCGCTCTCCCCCGTGAAAGACGGATCGAAAGCGATAGCAACGAACCCTCTCGCCGCCATCTCCTGCGCGTAAAGACCGGAATGCTGTTCCTTCACCGCGCCGAACGCTCCGCTGACCGCTATCGCGGGGAATTTTCCTTCCGTATCCTTCGGAGAAAACATATCCGCTACGAGCGTGATGCCGAAGTGATTTCTGAAGGTTATCTTTGAGTGGTTTACGTTTTCGTTTTTCGGATAAACTTTATCCCATTCCCTTGTGATCTTCAATTCGTCCATATCGTTCTCCTCTTTGCTTAATTGCGTGTTTTTGCGTGTTTTACGGGGTTTCTCGAATTATTCGATCACTCCCACTCTATGGTTGCGGGCGGTTTGGAAGTTATATCGTAAACTATCCTGTTCACGTCCTTCACCTCGTTTACGATGCGGTTGCTTATTTTCTCCAGAACGTCGAACGGGATACGCGCCCAGTCGGCGGTCATTCCGTCGACCGAAGTGACCGCGCGGAGAGCCACCGTGTAGTTATAGGTACGGCTGTCGCCCATCACGCCCACCGTTTTCATAGAAGTAAGCACGGCGAAGTATTGCCATATTTCGTTGTTCAAGCCGGCGTTCGCTATCTCCTCGCGGAAGATATAGTCCGCGTCCTGCAAAACGGCTATCTTATCGCGTGTGATGTCGCCTATTATCCTTATCGCAAGCCCGGGGCCGGGGAAAGGCTGGCGCATAACTATGCGTTCGGGCAAGCCGAGTTCGAAGCCCACCTTTCTCACCTCGTCCTTGAACAGGTCGCGCAAGGGCTCGATTATTTCCTTGAAGTCCACCACCGACGGCAACCCGCCCACGTTGTGGTGAGATTTTATGTTGGCGCTCGTGCCGCCTTTACCGCTCTCTACCACGTCCGGATATATCGTGCCCTGCACGAGATAATCCACCGCGCCTATCTTTTTCGCCTCGTCCTCAAACACTTTTATGAACTCGGCGCCTATTATTTTCCTCTTTTTTTCCGGCTCGGAAACGCCTTCGAGTTTGCCGAGGAACCTTTCGCCCGCGTCAACTTTAATAAGGTTCATGCCGCGCTCGTCGCGGAATACGCGCACGACTTCTTCCGCCTCGTTTTTGCGGAGCAGACCGTGATCGACGAAAATGCAGGTGAGCCTGTCGCCCACCGCCTTGTGAACGAGCGTTGCCGCAACCGCGCTGTCAACTCCGCCGCTCATCGCGCAAAGGACTTTTCCGCCGCCTACCTTTTCGCGTATCTTCCGGACCTGCTCGTCGCAGAAGTTCGCCATAGTCCAGTCGCCCTTCACGCCGCAAACCCTGTAGAGGAAGTTGCGGAGAATATCCGTTCCGTTTTTGGTGTGCATCACTTCGGGGTGGAACTGCACGCCGTATATCTTCCTGCTCTCGCATTGCATCGCGGCGACGGGGCAGGTTTTGGAAGTTGCGGTTATTTCAAACCCTTCGGGAACCTTTCCCACGTAGTCCGTATGGCTCATCCACACCACGTTTTTCTTGGGGATATTTTCAAACAAGTCCCCTTTTTCGTAGGTTATCTCCATCTTTCCGTATTCTCGGGTATCCGCGTGCATAACCTT
>JAFTDZ010000229.1 GCA_017453885.1 Clostridia bacterium | reverse complement strand
GGAGTACGCGCAAACTCTGCCGGGGTTAGCGAGCGGCTTGGCATCTACCGCTGAAAAATCAGAAGATCCAACGGAAATTACCCCTTCTCCGTCAAGGTAACATTCCACGCCCGTTTTTGAAATTTTTATAATATATACATGCTCTCCCGCGGTAAATCCGATAAGCGTTTTGCGCGCTAATTCTATAAATTTTCCGCCGTAAAACATCTGAAGTTTAGCCCTGCCGCTTTCGGTGGCGAAAAGATAATAACTCGTTCCGCCTTCGTCGTCGGGCAGTGTTTTTTCATCGTTATATAAAGCGGCAACGCCTTGTTTTTTGTTCGTATCCGTAACGTTGAGAACACATCTGACATTGGCGGAAACGTCGGTAAATAATTCATCGTAAAACAACATATCGGCGGTTTTTACCGGTATAATGTCACTTGTTTGAGAATCTGTCCCCTGTTCGGAAGCGGCGACGGAGTAGGTGGAAACCGGATTATCCTTTTCACCGGATTTGCATGCCGCAACGAACATCACGCAGAAAACAATTACGGTCGCCACGAAAATCAGAATTGTTTTTTTCATACCGTGATCTCCTTTTTATTGATTTTCATATTCTATTTGATTTTTGAAAAGGCGGGTATCAGTAAAATAACGCCCTGCAACTTATACGTCGGCGAAATAAATCCTTTTTTCATCCGAACGGATCTCGCGTATCACCGCCCTTTCCTCAAGGGCGGGATCGTTAGGATAATGATAAATGATATATTTTTTACCGCCAAACGAAAAAGTCATCGCGTGCCCGCCGTTTTCACCGTAAAGAACTTCCGGCAAATGCCGCCAAGGTCCGGCGATCCCGTCGTCGGAAATACTCATGCCGATATTATAACCCTTCGCGCCGTTGGTGGACCACGTCATCAGCAGTCGCCCCCCGTCAAGCCTTGTGATAAAGGGCGCGTCGGTAACATAATTTTTACCGTCGAAAGCAACAGCCCATGGCGCAGACGACGCATTAAAAAGAGTTTTTACGTTTTTCAACCCGTCGAGATCCCGCGTGAGTTCTCCGAGACATATCTGCCCGTCGGCGCATTGAGTCCACTCGTGACAGAATACGGTATATTTTTTTCCGTTTTCCTCGTAATACGTCGCGTCGAGGCAATCCCACTCTTCCGGCGTAAACGGTTTGCCGCAGGGAACGTATCTGCCGAACGGTTCGTCACAGACGAGCGCTTGGGAACACCGCCTGCTTTTTGAGGACTTAAAACTTGCAAATATAAAGTATTTATCTCCTATTTTGTGCATTTCGGGCGCCCAGAAATTCTCGTCTGCCCAAAAAGAATCACTATATTCGAATAGCGTGTAAGGTCCCTCGAAATTTATCAGATCGTTTGTTTTATATCCGAGAAAACTTCCCGCTTTTCCGTACCAGCAATTATTGTCCGTAGTCCCTATCAGATAACCTGCTCCGTTCTCCACAAACATAAACGGATCGCGCATATGTATTGTATCAAGCCGCATTTTTTCTTCCCATTACCTTAAAATCGCTTAAATTAAAATTTTTTTCCGAGGACGAGATCAACGTGAGTTTTACGTATCTCGCGCGGGTATACTTTTCGTTTACGAACACATATTTAACGGTTTCTCCGCTATCATCGGCGTATTCCGACCACACGGTTCCGTCCGATGAAACTTCGATCTTATAAGCCGCGGAACAGGTTTCACGGAATTTGAGCGCTGTCATATATATTTCGCGTTCGGCGCCAAGGTCTATCGTCACGCTCTTTTCCGTTTCGGAAGATCCCGCCGCCCAAACGGTCGAATAGTCGGAAAAATCGAGGCATTGATCCGCAGCGGCATTACCTTCGACTATTTCGCTTTGCGGGCAGAAATTATAATATTTTACGGGAACACCTTTGACTTCTATCGAGAAAACCTTATCGCCGCCGGTCATTTCCGCTTTTACGTATCTCGCGGAAGTTTCAACAGAACAGGTTCCCTCTCCGTTTGAAAACGTAACTACCTTTGCCTCCCCGAAAGTTTTTCCGTCCGACGAAAAACTCAATTTTGCCGACGCGTTGCCCGACGCTTTTATTCTAACGCCTTTTATTTCGCAATGTTCGTTGAGGTCTATCGTCGCGCAGCGGCTGCCGGAAGGCGACCAGTAAGTCAACGGATCTCCGTCAACCGCGTTAAGCGCGGAATTGCGCGCGCTTGAACTTTCCGCGTAAATATATCTGCCCTTGGCGAGATCGTGAACGAGGTCTTCTTCGCCGAACGGCGTATATTCTCCCACATTCTCTCTGAACCATTGTATACCGGAAACCAACTGCCAGATATTCCAGGCAATGACGGAATCGTGAACGGCGCCGCGAACACCGCTGTCTTTATAAGATAACGACATTGCCGAACAACCTGCAAATTCATTTATAAAACCCATTCCCGAAGAATGGAGCGGATCGTCCATATGCCCTACTTTATCGCCCATATTAACGTAAATGAAAGAATTGTAGAGTTTCATCTCCGCGAAATCGAGGTAGTGTTTATCTCCCGTATATTCGTACAACTTGTAATATTCCACCACGGCTGAAGTATTCGAGCAATCATAAATATGATGATTTGTGTTGTTGAAATGATAGCCGTTGGCGAGGAACCTTTCATTGCCTATAAAGCCCATATTGCACCCTTCCGCGCCGGTAGCGCCTTTAAGACAAAGATCGATCGGCTGTATCATATTATAAGTTTCGAGATAGTCTGCTATCGTCACGGAACGATCGAGCCATCCTTTTTGATCCGTTATCTCGTAAGCATCGACGAAAGCGCGGAGAATTATCATATAATCTTCCGCTACGGAAAGGCGTGTGTTCGAGGACTCTATCGCCCCGAAATATCCGCCGAAATCCTTGGTCTGTTTTGCCGCTAAATCAAGCAATCTCAACGCCACGGAAGAATAATCCATATGAAGTTTCTCACCGTAACGGAAAAGCGGCATATAGAAGTTGAGCGCCATAAGGCTTGTATCGTCTTTGAATTTTTCCGCTTTTTCCAAAATATAATAGAGCAATTTATCGTTGAACGACGTGTTTTTCGGATCGGCTTCTTTCTGATATGCGTATAGTTCCACCGCCGAGCCGAGCCCATCGTAAAGAACTCGTTTGAATACGGAATTATCCCTCGGATATGCGTTTATGCGCATATCGAGTTTGTCGTTATCCAACTGGTAATTTATAACGTTCCAGGCATTGTTTATCATGATATGATCGTTCGTTTCGCGCCCGCGCTTGAGCATCAGCGTACCTATTTCGAGATTGCGGTATAAAAATCCGCTGTCGGGGAAATAATGGTCGGCCGTCGTCATATACTGAGGGATATTTCCCCAAATATTACTGCCCGAATAAGAGCGGGTAAGATGGTCTATCATAACGTTGTATATTTCCTCGGCAGAATATCTCGCGTCGACGTATGAATAGCGGGAATACGCTCTGCGCCACGCCGTTTTCATTGCTTCGGCAAAGGTTTTTTCATTTCCTACGGAAACCGAAAACGATACGTCGCGGGTAAGCCCTTCGTCAAGAGGAAGAAGCCGCCAGATATATTCGTCCTTCGCCCTGTTCGTATATGCGGGAAAAACGTGCGTCAGCGTGACGTTATCTTCGTTTTCTCCGATTACAATACCGGCGAAATTTATTCTGTCGTCGATATACATATTTACACCGGTACCGACAACGTCGTCCATTATATCTTCACGGTATCCGGAAGTGAGATCGAGCATGGTCACGCTTGTTTCCCCGCCGTATCGCGTGATGGAAAGCGCCGAAACGTCCTCCGCCGGCACAACGAGCGAACTGCCGTCAAAATACATTCTCGTGGATGCTTGAGC
>JAFTDZ010000228.1 GCA_017453885.1 Clostridia bacterium | reverse complement strand
GCAGAGGGTTACGCCTTTGAAAAGGTCACCGTTTCTTCATCCAACGCAACGCTTACCGTTACGGGAGAAAAAGAAGCCGACACGCAGGATTCTTCCGGATCCGGATCCAAATCGTGCGGCGGCGCTATGGGCGTATCGCTTTATATTTCTATAGCGTTTATCGGCCTTGCGCTTTTCGCAAAAAAGAAAAATTAAACTGTAGTATGCGTGTTGCCGTTCCGAAGTTTTCTTCGGAACGGCAATATACGGCAGAGGAAATACGGTCATGTTAGAGAAAAAGATTATAAACAGTTATCCCGCAACGTGTTGGCGCGAGGCTACGCCTTTAGGAAACGGCAAACTCGGCGCGTGCGTTTACGGAAACGTTTACGACGATCGCATTCTGATAAATCACGAATCGCTCTATAACGGGGCGCTGAACAACGAAATGCCCGATATTTCTTCTCAATTAAAGGTATTGAGAGAGATGATGGATAAAGGGGAATATAAGCGGGCGAACGACCTTTATCCCGATTTACTTAAACGGAAGGGTTACGTTGCCTATAAGGGCTACTATTACCCCGCTTTCGACCTGCACTCCATTTACGAAACGCGCGGCGGGTTTGAAAATTACTCGCGTTCGCTCGATATGCGCGCCGGCGTGTGCAACGTATCCTATACGGAAAACGGCGGCGAATTTTCAAGGCGTTGCTTCGTTTCCCTTGCGGAAAACGCCTTTATATCAAGGGTGGAAAAAACCGCGCCTTTTACCGCTACCTTTGCCGTTGAAATGCACGATAAGGCCGATCACGTCGATTACGCCGGCAACAGCCTTCCCGATACCGAAATTTTTGAAAGCAAGTCTTTCGGAAAGTATATTTACGCCTCGTGTAAAACCCGTGAAGGCCTCGAATACGAGGGGATATTGAAGATACTCGATACCGACGGAAGTCTATTCTGCAACGGATCGGATAAAACGATAAATATAGATATGGTGGGGGAAAGCAATCTCCGCAATTATATCAAAGTTACGAACGCCACCTATATCGTTTTGGCGTTTAAGGCGAATCGCAACGTGACAGGTCCTGCTCGCTCCGTTGAAAATATAGATAAGATAAATAAAAGTTATGCGGAGATAGAACGCGAACACGAGGAGCGTTTCAGCCGCATTTTCGGCGGCGTTGCGTTGGATCTTTGCGGCGGGCTCGATAACCTCTCCTGCGAGCAACTGATCCTGAACAGTTACGGCGGGAAAGTTGACGTCCGGCTGGTTGAGAAAATGGCGGATTTCGGCAGATATCTGCTGATTTCCTCGTCTTACGGGGGGGCGCTTCCCGCAAATCTGCAGGGGATATGGAACGGCGATTATTCGCCTGCGTGGGGTTGCACTTTCTTCAATAACGAAAACATACAAATGGAGTATTGGCAGGCTTTCGGAGGAAACTTGTGTGACGCTTGCCTGCCCCTTTTCGATCTTTACGACAGATTCAAGGAAGATTACAGAAAGAATGCCGCAAACCTTTACGGTTGCCGCGGGATACTTCTCCCGCTGTTTATGGACGAGCAGAGCGGCAAGAAGGATAACCTTCAGCCGCACGCGCTGTATTGGACGGGCAGTTCCGCCTGGATCTCCGCCTTATATTTCGATTATTACGCTTATACCCTCGATGAAAAATTCCTTTTGGAAAGAGCATATCCGTTTATGAAGGAAGCCGCTTTGTTTTACGAGGATTTTCTCGTTACGGGTGATGACGGAAAACTCAAATCTTACCCTTCCAATTCGCCTGAGAACAGGGCGGACGGAGATTTTGAAGGAAAGAAGGAATTGAGCGTAAGCATAAACGCGGCGATGGATTTCGCCTTGATTAAAGAATTGCTCAACAATCTGCTTTACGCGGCTGAAAAATTCAATATAAACGAAGAGAAAAAGGAAAAATGGAAGCAAATGCTCTCCGCTATGCCCGAATACCGCGTGAATTCGGACGGCGCTATGTGCGAGTGGCTGCACGACGATTTCAGGGATAACTACCACCACCGTCATCAGTCGCATATCTATCCGCTGTTTCCGGGCAACGAGATAACGAAAGAGAACGATCCCGAATTGTTCAGGGCGATGGAGATCGCCGTAGATAAAAGGCTTTCGGAAGGGTTAAAGGAGCAAACGGGGTGGAGTTTCGCCCATATGGCAAATATATTCGCCCGCCTCGGCAACGGAGAAAAGGCAAAGGAGTGCCTTGAAAACATTATAAGGTTCTGTATGGGGCCTAACCTGTTCGCCTACCATAACGATTGGCGCAATATGGGCGTAACGTTAAGATTCACTATCGCAAAGCAAGCGCCGTTTCAGGTGGATGCGAATATGGGCTTTACATCCGCGGTTTACGAGATGTTATTCTATTCACGCGACAGTGTGGTAAAAGTCCTTCCCGCTTTGCCCGATGGGTGGAAGACCGGCTCGATCTCGGGCGTAAAGGGCAGAGGCGGGCTTACCGCTTATCTGAAGTGGAACGAAAATTCCGTCGAAGCGGAAATAAAATCACGGGTAGGGCGTTATATCGACCTGAACGTTCCGAAGCGCAAAGTTCTCTTTTGTAGCGGCGCGGCGGGCGATAGTGTTTACGGCGACGGGTTTATTAAAGTTTTCGTCGGTAGCGACGGTGTTAAAGTAAAATTTTCGCGCTGAAGCCGTTTCAAGCGCGCGGTATCGCGTAGGGTCCGACGATAGTATCGGTAGGCTTGTCAATATTATCATACGGAAACGAAACGTTCGAATATTATTTAATAGGGAAACCTGTTGCTTTACAAAATTTTTTCAGTCAGGTCTGTTTTATTATTCAGTCCCCGCGGAATATTTTTCACAGGACATAGCACCTTGTAAGGCGGCGCGCCGGCGCCGCCTCTCTTATAGTACAGAATGTTTGTTATATATCCAAGTAAAAAATAATTCCGCGGCATTATCAATGCGTAAAAAATCAATAAGGCGGTTTTTTTATCTGCCGAATGGCGCAAACGATTCTCTTTCGTATAATTTTGCGTTTAATACTATGCTTTTCGGTCCGCCGTGTGTTTTAAGGTTTTCTTGCATCAGGGAAATAGCGGAAACGGCAAAATCGATTTTATCAATGCCTAGGGAAGTTATTTGCGGCGTACAATTTAACGAGGTTGTCGTGTTGTCGAAACTTAACACCGAAACGTCTTGAGGTACACGTATGCCTTGAAGTTGTAAATTTATTATAAGATTTTTCGCCGTGAGGTCGCAATGGCATATAAATACCGAAGGCAGTTCGGCGGGCAACGGAGTGGAGAGTATATTGCTCGCCTCGTCTTTCTCTTTAAGAAACCATTCTTGTTTATACGGAATCTGAAAATCGGAAAGCGCTTTCCTTATTCCGTAAAAACGATCGGTAAGAGATAAATGTGTTTTTGCCGCGCCTATATATCCTATGCGTTTATGTCCGTGGGAAATTGCGTAGTAAGTGAGTTTATATGCGTCTTCATACGTGGGAAGATAGATATAATTCAAAGGCACCACGGGAGAGTAAAAATCTATTACGACTACGGGTACGGATAGTTTCGAAAGCCTTATCAGATCTTTTATCGGGAATTGCCCGGCAACAAAAACTCCGGAGATTTTATTGGCTTTGGATTTTATCAAATTTTCGAGCAACGCTTGTTCTTCTTCGCTTTC
>JAFTDZ010000026.1 GCA_017453885.1 Clostridia bacterium | reverse complement strand
GATTTACGCCGCTTTGCCGGTTTCCTGATACCGAAACCCGACGGGAACGTGCTGCTGTTCCGCTTTGGTGATACCTTCGGGGTAGATCTTGGCAAAGTCGTTTTTTTCAATGGCGGGCGTCTTTCTATCGTCGATATCAAAAACTTTTTGAGTAACGCGACTATATATAAGATAACCTGCCACCAGTACGGCAAAGGCAATCGATAATGAAATCATAGAGTATCTATCTCCTTTCGATTCGGATCCAACCCGAAATCGTTCGGCAAACGTGAATATAATATGTCATGTCGGGTTCCGTAAGTTCTCCTAAGACGAGCGCGTAAAACGATTTCCCCGTCCGTTGCGCCGTTGAAGGACAAGGTAACGCCATCAATCGCGCGTGGTCTATATCGTAAAAATCGTGATGGTTTGCCCCTCTGTATAGGAAGCCTTATATCCGCTGTAATGAACGCGGTTATATGTAACTCCGTCCGCTTCATAATCGACGTAAACGTCACGGGTAAAATCGTCGCCCATATAATCGGTTATAATTTCTACAAACGAATACATAATAAATCATGACGTTTTATTATACAATTAAAGGCGTGACAAAAGCGTGACAAATCTCCTTAAAAAGGGTTCGCCGCGCTTTTTTTGAAAAATTTATGTAACGATAGTAAGTCGGACGTCAGAAGATCTCTTTATCCGCCCAACCGTATCGATCGGTTTTTTACTTCTTTATTCAAATCCGGAATGATCCCATGCGGAACTCACGCACTCGCCGGCTTCTTCATACGGATACTTCAACGCGCGCATACGTTTCACGCAAAATACAAGGTTGCGAATGTTCCGGCAATTGATAAAACAGATTTTTTTCAGCGAACGGTTATGTCAGCAGGCGCGTCGCCCTCGTAAACGGGGCGAATATCGTCGAGATTTACAAGTTTTTCCCCTCGGAAAGTCACGTTGTCGAATACTATTCCGCCGATGCCTTGCGCGTCCGTAGTGTTGTTGCGGAATTTTATGATTCCTCTGCCGCTCGACGGGTGCCTGAAATTGCAGTTTTTGAAAGTTACGCCCGTTATTTTATTGTCGAACCCCTTAATGCCGCTTGTTTCGTCGTTTTCACCTACAGACATTCTGATCGCGAATACCTTGCAATAGAACAGGTCGCAATCTTCAAAGGAAACGTTGCTTACATCGCCCGCTTCACCCGCCGTGATAACAAACGCCGCCATGTGTTCAGCCCAGTCCTTCAACTGATATAACAGCGTGCAATTTTTGTAAGTTACGTTGTTGATGGCGCTATAAGTTTCCTGAATAATGCCGAAACCGCGGCAGTTATCCGGCCACGCAACGCAGTTTTCGAAAACGATATTTTCAGACACGGCGTTCCGGTATGTTTTTACTTCGAAAAGGTCGTCGCCCGAACGGGCAAAACAGTCGGTCACGCGGACATTCGTAGAACTGCATATAGCGTACGCGTCGCTGTTCTGACGATAACCGAAGATTATACAGTCCTTTACGGTAAGTCGATCGCAGTAAGTGAATTGCATCGTCCAGGTAGCGCTGTTTATGAGAGTTACGCCGTTCACTTCGATGTTTTTTCCGTTGACGATGCCGATACCGACCTTGCTCCGCCACGGAAGTTGGGACAGATCGATAACGCCATGACCGAGAATTTTCACGTTTTCTACGGAATTTGCATAAATAAACGCCGATCCGTCCGCGCCCGGCCTCGCCACAAGAAACGCCCCCGCGTGCAAATACAGCACGGTGTTGCTTCTGAGCGTGATATCCTCAACGAAATGCAGCCCCGGTTTATACTCGATAAGCGTATATCCGTAAGGAATTTCCGCTTTTTCAGGCTCCCTGACGAATACGGTCAGAACCTTGTCGGGATCGGTGTAATCGTTCGGAACGACCGTGTACGAGCCGTAACCGCCCACGGAGAAAATAATTTTGTTATCGGCTACTTCCGGCGTGACGTTAAGATTTTCCGGCAGAATCAGCGCCTGCGTAACGGAAAAATCGGGAATTACTTCGACACGGATCGCCTTTCCGCCCTCGAACCGATCGGCGGAAACGTCAAGAAACACGACCGAATGCGGATGCGTCAACTCCTCGGCAGTGGTTATCATATACGTGTAAGCGGGTTCGCCGTCTATCTTCGTCGAGTAGTAAGACGAGATCGCTATTCCCCTCTCCGCCGAGGTCTGACGCCTGCTTCCCTCCGCGGCAAACTTAACCGTTTGCTCCTCGTCGAGCGCGTCCACGTAATCCGTAAGATAAACAGATTCCATAAAATTTACCTTCTCTTCCGTTCTGTAACCGATGCCGTCGTCCTCGGGCGATTCATCCGTATTACGGCAGGAGGCCAGGGCGAATGCCGAGGCGACCGACAGCGTACACATAAGGATCGCGGAAATTACTTTTTTCATCTATTCCTCCGATATTTTTATAAAATAAGGCAAAGTGTCGAGCGGGGCGGATACGGTCACGATACGCCCGCCGTCAAACCTCTTTCCGTCGGGCGCGTATTCCCACGCACCTTTCGGCAAATATACTTCTCTCTCCGCTGCGCCCTTTTGCATAACCGGCGCGGCGAGAATTTTATCGCCGAGAAGAAACTCGTCTTCAAACGAAAAATATTCCTCCCCGTCAAATGCCACGGGCCTGATTATCGGCTCCCCTTTTTTAGCGCAATTCTCCGCGAGTTCTTCAAGATAAGCCGCGTATTTCTCACGAATTCGCAACATTTTGCGAACCACTTCGCCCGTCCTTTCGGTAAACTCCCATATGGGTTTGCTGAACTGTATGCAGGGCATGAAAGTCGCCGCTTCCATATAGCGGATGTTGAGTTCTTCGTCCTCCTTAAGCCCGTTTTCCATATCTTCGTACTGGCCGCCGCCCACCATATCGGGGCAGCAGTACGGATACCCGGAAACGCTCATGACTATCGCGCGCTTTACGATGCCCGAAAACCCGTTTTTCAGATCTTCCCAGCAATGATACCTGTCGGCTATTCTCGATATTACCGGCAGACCGCCGCATTTGGACGTGGAGCGTATCTCCGAACCGGGGTATTCCGACGCAAACGCGCCGTACGCCTCGCTCAAGCCGTGCGCAGTCATCCCCTCAGGGGAAAACGCTTCCAACCCGTCCTCGTAAATACGCGGATCGCCGCCGTCGAACTTCATGAACTCAACGCCGTATTTTTCTTTAAGAATATTGATTTTTTCGCTCACCCACTCCCTTGCGGACGGGTTGGTGAAATCTATGCAGGCGGAATACCCTTTCCACCAGTGAGCAATGAAAGCCTCTCCGTTTTTGCGGATGAGAAATCCCTTGCGCGCCAACTCGCGAAAGACTTCGGAATCGGGCGATACGTACGGGGTTACCCACAGAGAAACGAAAAAACCCAACTCTTTCAACCTGTCGCACATCCCTTTCGGATCGGGAAACCTTGCGGACGAAAAAGCGTACTGCCCGACGTAATCCGTCCACGAATCGTCTATTACGATAAGCCCGGGCGTAAGCCCCGCGCGGACGACGCGCTCGGCAAAACCGATCACGTCTGCCTGCGTCTGCTTCTCCCCAAGCGCCATCCAGGTACAGTATTGGGGCGCGGTGAATAATTTTTTATACGGGCAACTCCCGTTAAACGGAAAATATTTTTCCTTCAAATACTCGTATGCTTCGCGAAAAGAGGGCTTTTTGCCGAAATCGATATTTCCTGGAGAGGTTATTTTCATCACCCCGCCGGAAACTTTCAGCGCGAAATATTTTTCCGCAAAAACGTACCTGCCCGAAGAACTTATAAGCATAGGATTGGTTTGGTTGTAAAGCGACTTGTTGTAAGTTATATCTATTTCCGCCTCGGAGCGATCCGTAAACGGCATCAAAGACGAAAAATCGATCAGACCGCCGTACCACGATTCATTCTTTTCTATTCTGATTTCCATTGAAGCGTTCATTGACTTTGCTTTTTCCTTTTTCTTATTGACAGTATCACGGCGACCGCTGCCGCCGAAACACAAACGCCCGAAGCGGATATGATAAGCGCCGTAACCAAACCTTTCTTCCCGTCGTTTTCTATCGGCGTTTGCCTTTCGATAGCGCGGCTTTTTTCCACGTTGCCCACGTTTATCTCGTAAATGACCGTAGAGGCGTTGCCGGAAAGGTCCTCCGCCTTTACGATACAGTACCATATCCCCTCTTTTTCAAGCGTTATCCGCCCTTTTTCATCCACGATTCTGCCTTCGGAATCGAACAGACGAAGGGTGTAACCGACGTCGCCGTCGTGCGAGTCGCGCGCGGTTATAGCGGGCAGAGTCAATTCATCGCCCACGCTGAACGACACGGGTAATTCCGCCGCCATAGCGATTACGGGCGCGACGCTGTCGATAACGTCAAACGAGCGCAAAGTTGCTCCGCCGCCCGTAAAATTGCCCAAACCGAGGTAAACGAAATTTTCGTTATCGGATATGACCGACGCTTTAACGCTGTGGTTTAGTTCGTAGTTCTGGTTTTTCTCACCGTTGATGAACAGACTGACGCAGTCGCCTTGCTCCTCGATCAGAGCAAAGGTCAATGCGGGCCCCGCTCCGCAGTTGTAGTGATTCACTACTTCCATCGCGGTTTTGCTCAACCCCACGTAGTCTATATTGCAATAATACGCGTCCGTTTGCCTGTATATCAGGATATAAAGGCCGGGCGCGGCGTCGTCGGTTTTGTAGGCTTCTTTGTCGTCCAGATTATATTTATTGAATCCGGGCGCGCGGGTAAAGTACAACCCCGCCCAACTGTTTACGGCTTGCGGAAGCGACATCGTAACTTTTATTCCTTCACTCAAGGGCAACGGCAGAACGGAGTACGTCTGCCCGGAAACAACTACGCCGTCCGGCGAGTTCGAGGCGTTAGCCTGCCAATTCGCCGCATCGCCGAGCATTTCCATAACGTTTTTTCCTTCGCCTACGTCGTACTTGACGTAAACGCGGACGAGCAACTTAGTAACGCCGGCGTCGTTCGCCGCCTCGTACATAACGCGGTATTCCCCTATGTGTTCGGGTACAAATCCGCCGCCTTCGATCTCTACCCTGTCGCCAAGAGGATCTACGGCGTAAATATTCAAGGTATCCACGTCGTTTTCATCGTATACGAGCGGCTCTGTTTCATACCTCACGCCCTGCCTGCCGTTCTTTTCCGGAATATTGTTGAAATATATTACGGGCATACCGACGCCGAGTACGCACGTTATCGAAAATTTATCCGTATAAACATTCCCTTTCGCGTCGGAAGCGGATATTTCAAAAGTGTATATCCCCTCGTAATCAACAAAAAAACCTGTGGCGTTTACGGGCAGTTCCTCGGTGACGTTATACGGATCCGTCATCGTGATATGATAATCCACAACGCCGTCCACGTTATCGGTAAACACTATTTCGGGGAAGGTATAGTAAGCCGACGTATATACTTCGGCGGGTATTTTCGATTTGAAGTCGTTCGGCAGAGGCTGTTCGTCGTCAAATACGGGAAGCGAGGATAAAAAACATACGTCGAACAGTTTTATGCCGAAGTGCCAAATATCTATTTTGCCGTCCGGAGTAGCGACGGTAAGCCCGCATTTATGCCTTCCGTTTGCGCAATTTTCAGTCCCGCAATCAACTTTGGACTGCTTCGCTTCGACCTTTACGAAAACTTCGGTTTTCCCCTCTGCGTATACGGAAAGATCGAGCGTATCGACGAAGGTTCGGGCGGGGGCGTCGGCGCAAGTATATCTCTTTGCGAGGTCGAAGTTTTCCCCGTCGTATCCGACCGACACTTCTATCGCGTTTTCAAAATTTGCCGTCTCGTTGTTCTGATTCCACAACTGCGCCTCTATAGAAAGGTACAGATTATTCATCTGAACGGCACCGTCGCCGAGGCGGTAAATAAGGTAGGATTCATCCGCTATAGCGGTGGGCGAACCCCATTCGTCAGCCGGAATGGCGCCGTGCGTTTTATCTCCCGAAGCCGAAAATCCCTTTGAAATGACGGCAGAAGTATCTCCCATACCTATCTTGCGGAAATCGTCTTCAAGGATAACGTCCTCCGCCGAGTATGCCGCAAGCGCCCGAACAGAAGCCGCCCCTATCGAAAAGAACGCCGCGCAAACGAACGCCCCGATGATCAATAATAATTTTTTCACAAGAATTTCTCCTTATAATTTCAATCCGGAAGCAACCACGCCTTCGTTGTAAACTTTGCCGGTAAAGAAAAACAAAACTATAAGCGGCAGCGACGCCATCAGATAAGCGGCGAACGAAACCGGCATGGATACCGTAGTATCGTAAAATTCGGTTTTCAGCCCCGCGGCGATAGTGTAATTCGCGCGCGTCATTATAAGCATAGGCCAGGCGAAATCTCCCCAAGTGCCGGAAACCTGCATTATGGCGATCGTTGCGATGATCGGGACCGCGAGCGGCAAACCTATCAGAAGATATTTCTGGAAGTCGTTCGCCCCGTCTATCTGCGCCGCTTCGAACGTGGAATCCGGCAGCCCGCGAAAGGAGCAGATCAAAAGGAACGTAGTTCCCGTGCTGAACGCGGGCGGAAGGATGAGCGCCCATAACGTGTCGTTCAGGCCGAGGGTATGATACAGCATTACCGTCGGCACGAGCGTAAGCACGCCGGGCACCATATTGAGCGCTAAGATCAAAGCAAATAAAATCTTCGATCCTTTGAACTTCAATTTAGATATGGAAAACGCTGCCATAGTGGTTACAAACAGCATAAGAACGGTTGCCGCAACCGCTACGAAAGCCGTTCTCGTCATATATCCCTCTATCTTGTCGAAGGCGAGGGAAACGTTTTCCCCGCGGAGCGGAAACGTGGGAAACCATTTGTATAAACGGTATTGATCCGGCGTTTTGAAGGCGCACCAGACCGCCATGAAAAGCGGGTACAGCCCGATGGCGAAAAGGAAGATAATAAACGAATTAAGCGTGATTTGCGCCGCTTTTTTACTTTTTCTCTCAAACATTTTCTTCATCCTTCGCGTTTAGCAGCCTGTAAGTTGCCGCAGTTATAACCATTATCACTGCGAAAAGGAACACGCCTATTGCGGCGGCCTTGCCGATACTCTGATTCGTGTTGACGAGTTGATACATATAGTACGCCGGCACGTGTATCTTCGTTCCCACCCGTTCGGCAAAGAGCAATTGATTACTGTAATCCTGCAAAATATTGATTATGCCGAAAACGAGCACATATTTGATCTGCCCTATAAGATAGGACATATCCACCACGAAGATCCTGCGGAATACGCCGCATCCGTCAAGATCAGCCGCCTCCAGCACTTCGGCGGGGATATTGATAAGTCCGGATAAGACTATCAGCCCGCTCGTCCCCGCGAGCCACGGAAAATTCATAAAGATAAGCGACCCGATGATGTGATCTCTTCCGAGGAAGTTGACGTTTTCCGAAATTATCCCGAGTCCTTTGAGAATCTCGTTGAGTATGCCGTCGTCGTAGGCGTATATGTTCTGCCAGATGAGCGACGTTACTATAGACGGGCAAACGATGGGTAAAAGCAACAGAAAGCGATACGCCGACTGCAATTTTTTACTGCCGACGTGGAAGATTATCTCCGCGTAGAAAAACGGCACGAATACGTTTACGACAAGCCTCGGCAATTGCAGCGTGAACATCGCGCGGAAGGAATTCAGAAACGTGGTATCGCGGAAGAGTTCCGCAAAATTGCCGAACCCGTTGAAGCCGGTGAGTTCGTCGTTTATTTTATATACGTCGAAAAACGATAATACTATGCTGTAAAGCGGCGGATATACCGCGAAAAGAAGCACACCCGCCGTAAACGGCAGAACCATAAGATAGGCGATCCAATGGCGTTTTACGTATCTTAAAAACTTTGTCATTCGCTCACCTCGCCCTCATTTTCAATTCCAGATCGGTATAGGCGTTGATCTCCCAGAATATCGAATTGCTCTGGTCGCGTATGCGGATCTCCACGTCGTGAACGGGCAGAAACGCATTCGCCGTGTAGGGAATGTACGTAAGAGTAGCCACGCCGTTCTCATCGGTCAGCGTAGTGAACGCGAGCATTCGCCCGTCGGAAGGCAGCGCGAAGATCACGTGTCCGTTGGCGGGTTTCCCGAAGTGCGTGACGCGCACGGCGATCTCCACCCGCTCGCCGTTGGAAGCGACGGGGTTTTCGTCCGATACCGAAACGACCTCTACCTTATAAGTTTTCGCCCAGAGAAAATCAAACAGATAAAACAATGAAAAAACCGATACTAACGCCGCCGCGATAATATACTTTATCTGAATTTTTCTCTTTTTACCGTCTTTCATGATTTTATTGTTTGGCAGGTCAGATATTCCATCCCGCCGTGTTTATTTTCATATTGTTTACCATAGTACGCGCGCCGTTTACCTGCTCCCGATTTACGATGGTAAAAAACTCCGCCTCGGTCTTTTCTCCGAATACCCAGTCGCTGAACGCCGCGTTTATATTGGCGGTGTTCCCCTCTATAAATCCGAGCGGCCATTCGGAGATTCCTATCTCCGTAAATTCCCTGTCGAGCCAAGCGGAATCATCATATACGGACGGATATTCCGCCCCTTTTACCGCGGGAAGCCCCGCGCCGTTTTCCTGAACCATGGCGGTAACGGCTTCCGGCGCCGACAAATACATGAGAAAATCGATTGCCTTTTCAAGCAGTTTTTCGTTGCCGGAAACGGCGGGAAGCATCACGTTGAAAGAGATGAGAACTTGCGATCTGTAACCTTCGGAAAGTTTCTTCCGCGGAAGATCGGAAGCGTATGCAGAAGAGTCGCTCTGCGCAACGGGCGGTGCGAAAAGATCGAAATCGAACTTGCGGATCACGTCGCTCTTTTCGTTGGTATAATACCAAAGCCCCTGATTTTTCATGGCTACCTTTCCCTCGTCCCACGCGTTGAGATAGGTAGTGTCGGTTATCGATTCCCACCCGCCGGGCAGAACCGTTTTATAATAATTGTAAGCGAGCCTGTAAAGGGCCTTCGCTTCCTGACAGACGTTCGGGTTGAACGCGCCTTCGAGCACGGCGCGGATAAGTTCGTTGGTACTTACGATCCCGTTTTTATCGTAGTCGGTCCTATCCGCCATATGCGCGGCGAACCCCGGCGACAGACTGTATCTGAACGCCCACGACGACAGCGATATTCCGGTATCGCCGGTGTACGGTACGTATGGGTATTTAATGCCGGGCACCTTTTTACCGTCGTCTATGGTTTTAATAAATTCATTCCAGGTCGTCGGAACGGTCATTCCGTTTTCGGCGAACATATCTTTGTTATAGTAAATAGCCGTGGCGGAACCGGGGTGCAATACGATGGGAACGGAAACTATCTTTCCGTTCGCGTCGGTAACGGCGGGATCGTCCCATACCCAATCCTCGAAAATATCCTTCCAGCGGGTGTTGCCCGCAACGTAAGGATTCGGCCGTTCGAGATATTCGCCAAGGTCCGCATATAGTCCGTCCGCCTGCATTTTCGTGCCGAAGGTGAAGCCGATAGCCGGGCAGTTTTTGATATTGATCTGCTGGTTGAACCAGGCGGAAATGTTGTTTATGTTGTCCGTAGGCTTCGCGTAGTCGGACGCCCACACGATCTCCGTACCCGTAAGCGATTTGTACGCCGCCGCGATGTAACGGCTGGCGTTTACGGGGTGCGGCTGATCGGGCGTGGCGTTTTCGCTTGCCGATGGCATAAGCGTGTGTAGATCTACAAACAACTTTTTCACTTCGGCAGTATCTCCGCCGCTGTCCTTATTGTTTTTTTTGGCGCACGCCGCTGATGTAAGCGCCGTTGCCGCCGCGATACAAACGGCTAAAACACCCGAAAGCAACTTCTTTCTGTTCATTAGAATCAACCTCTTTCAACAATCGAAAAATGCGGTAAAGGGGCTTTGCCTAAAAACAAACGCCCCGTATATCGCGCATTATTAAACGTTTTTAATTTTCTTTCTTCTTTCTGATAAGGGCTGCCGCGCCGAGCGCCGCGAACGCCGCGACTGAAGTTACGCCCATCGCTCCGAGGCATCCGCTCTTTTCGTTCGAGGACGCGGCGGGGGCTGATGAAACGGTCGCGTCGGAAGCGGATGCGGAGTCATCTTCCTTCTCTGTTTCTTTCCACTTACCGTACACGGTAACGTTGCCGTTCGCTACAAAGTCCGAGGTGATTTCGGTTGTAAATTCTGCGTCTGTATACCAACCTATGAATTCGAAGCCTTCTTTTTCGGCGGGAATATAGCCGTTGAGCGCCTCGCCCTTCTTCTGCCGTACATCTTCGTAAAGAGTTTCTTCCCCGTCGTTATAATTTACGGTAACGTATTCTATGTCCGCAAAATTACCCTCGAAGGATACGGAATAAAGTTTTACGCCGAGTAGCGCGAGTTCGAGCGTAGAACCCGCCGACGTATCCTGAACGAGTTCGATCTTTACGAAAACGCTCTCTTTTCCTTTAACGTAATTCGTTATATCCGCTGCGGCGTTGAGCGCCCATTCGGTTTCCGACGTATTCGCGCATCCGTAGGAAAGAACCTTTTCGTACGTTTCGCCGTCATCGCCGATATAAACGTTGATCTTGTTGTTTTCGTGGCAATTTCCGTCATTCTGGTTCCAGATTCTTCCGCTGACGCCTATCGTAAGTTCGTCAAAGATCTTGTCCGTATCCGCAGTCAGTTTATAAACAATATAAGAATTGTCGGCAATCGTGATATCCGCGCCCCAATTTGCACCGGGAACTATTCCGTGAACGTTCGCGTCGGAACATACGCCGACGGCTTCCTTTACGTTGCTGGCGGTGATCTGCGCGGCAGTGAAGTCATCCGTCAACGTAAAATCTTTTACTTCGGGCGGCGTGCCTTCTTTCGTAGTGGCAGTGAAGGTTATCGTATTGAGTTTTATGCCGGCGTACCAGATATCTATGTCGCCGTTTTCGTCGGCAAGGGTACCTTCTCCGCTGGCTTTACTCTGTTTGAGTTCCACTTTTACGTAAGCCGTGGCATACCCCGCGGCAACGCCGAGATCGGTTTCCGCAAGGTCGTCAAAATTCGCTCCCGTATTCTGTTCGGCGGGGGTGTAAGAGTGTACCAGATAATTTGCAGCGGCGGGAGACGTTCCGATATAAATATTGATAGCGTTCTCGTTGTGGGCGGTGCCGTCATTCTGATTCCATACTCTGGCGTTTACGTTCAATTTGAGCGTATCGAAAACTTGGTCCGCGCCGTTATCGGTGGCCTTGATCTCGTAAATAATATACGATTCGTCGGCGATGTGGAACGGGCTGCCCCATTCGTTCGAGGGAATGGCGCCGTGCGTTTGGTCTGCATTTACCGAAACGCCCTTGTGATCGACGATATTGCTCGCACCGTCAAGCGTTTCGATCTTGCCGAAATCGGTGGTAACGGTGATGACCGCATCTTCCGCCATAGCGCCAACCGATAGAATGCCGCCGAACAGGGCAAGGCATAGAGTAAGAATAACAACTAACCCGATTTTTTTGGAATTTAACATAACTTTTCCTCCTTGTTTTTGTTTCAGGTCATATTCATTTTATCATTTTTTTACGGATATTCAATATTATAATTTTACAAAACATACACTATTTTTACAAATCTCACGCTCAATCCGCCTTTTATAGTGCAAAGCGCTTGTAATTTTTTTACTTTTGCTTTATAATGGAAGCATGAGCGAACAATCTTCAACGGATTTTATTTTATCCGAACATTTTTCAAAATATCTCGAGGACGATCTGAATCTCGGCTTTTACCCTTATTTTATAGGCAGCGAAAAGTGCCGACCGCAAAAGGCTATTTCCCGCCATACGAACGCGGAGGAATATACCTTTCACCTTATTCTCTCCGGCGCGGGTTACCTCGTAAACAACGGTCAGGCAAAACGGCTGACCGCCAACGATACATTTTTTATTCCCCCGCGCTCTACTTACGGCAGCGACCGCGATATTTATTACTATCCCGATAAAAACGATCCGTGGGAATATATTTGGGTAAACTTTGTAGGCGAAGAAACCGAAAAACTCGTCCGCTGCGCAAAATTTACCCTTGCGAATAACTATTATTCCGTACAGAACGCAGCCTTCCTTAAACAGCAATGGCGGGATATGATCGGCATAGCCAAAAACACCGCCAAGCGGAACGTTTCGTTCTATATGCCTTTCGTTATGAAATTTTTCGCGGAGATAGCGGACGAGCGGAAGATGAGCAACGAAATAACCACCGCAAAAGAAAAGAAAGTAAAGCGCATCACGGACGTTATAGAGCGGACATATACCGAACAGGATTTTTCCATCGGTAAAATAGCCGAGAGTATGTTTTACACAACTTCGTACATCTCCCGCATTTTTAAGGAAGTGACCAACACTTCCCCTATGGAATACGTTACCCGATTGCGTATGCTACGCGCTAAAGACCTTCTTCGGTCGGGAACGTACAGCATCAGCCAGATAGCCTACCTTATAGGTTATAATTCCCCTTTCTACTTTTCCAAAGAATTCAAGAAATATTATGGGTTTTCCCCGTCGCGCTTCAGCGAATAAGAATATAAAAAACGGGCTTTTCTTCAATGAATAGCCCATTTTTTATTTAATATTGTTTTTTTGTATTCTTATTTTATCGAAACGACGGACGCGTTTACGTTGCTTAATTTAAGGTTGAGATCGGCGTAACCGTTTACGGGCGCGCCGTCCCTGCGGCAAGAATCGAACACGAGGCTTCCGATAATCCCTTGCGCAGACTCGTTTGCCACGCGTACCTCTTTCTGCCCGCGAATGTCGAGATTTTTGAAAACCACCTTCTCGATAACCGCGCGGGAACCTTCTTCGATAGTGACGTTCACGGGATACTTCGCGCTACTGTAAATTTCCGTATTTTCAAAGTAAACGTCCTTTACGCGCGCGTCGTCCGCGAGAATCACCGCTACGCCGCCCAAAGCGTCCATCCAGTCGGCGCTCGCATAGCCGACCGAACAATCAATAAAATATATATTCTTCATATCCCGCTTGCTTTCTGAAATGATACCGAGGCCTCGCGCTTTATCCGGCCAGGCGTTACATTTTTCAAAGCGAATATCCTTGATTTCTATATCGCACGCGCCGTACATTGATTTTACTTCGAAAAGGTCGTCGCCGGAGCGCGCGAAACAGTTTTTGCAAAGCGCGTTCGCGCTGTCCGCAAAACACACGCCGTCGCTGTTCTGCCGATAACCGAAAAGGAGTATATCTTTGACGAGAATATTTTCCGAACGGGTAAAATACATCGTCCACTCCGGCGCGTTGTTTACGGTTACGCCCTCCACCGTTATATCGCTCGATAAGTCGAACCGCACCGCGGAACGGGCGTGCCAGTCGAGTCGGGACAGGTCGATCGCCCCCCTGCCGTAAATTTTCACGTTATTAACCCCGTTCCCTTCGAAAAGAGCCTTCCAGCGCGGCATTCCCGCCCAATCGGCTTCCATCGTCTTCTCCTCGTCGTCCGCGGGCGTTTCGGCGTAGATATAGGCGCCGTTTTCCAGATATACCGCCGTGTCGTTCAAAAATTCCACACCGTATTTCAGAACGTGTTCTCCCTTTGAAAAATAAAGAACTCTCTTTTCCTTTCCGAACTCGATTTTCTCGTTGTGTCTCCCTGCGGGTATCTTCACCGCGTCGTATCCGCTCGGCGCGGAAAAACCCCCTTTTTCACGCAAAAACAGCGTTAACGCCCTCTCTTTTTCTCCGTTCGGAACAAACGTGTAATTGCCTTGATCCGCAACCTGCATATAGTACTCGTTCCCGTACTTTTTTACCGTTACGCCGCTGCTTTCCGGCAACACCGTAGCCGCGCCGATATCGTAGGCGTATCCTATCTTCACCGAAACGGGAAACGCTTCCGGCAGGATGTCCGCACACGCGAAAGTATGCGCGCCGTAAGTCGTTCTCACCGCATAACACGGAATGGATATCTCCCCTACGGAAAGATCGTAATAAGGCGAGATAACGGCGCCTTCCTGCTTGGCGTCATTATCGTGTTCGCCGTTCGGTTTTTCCGTTCCGGCAATAAACGCGGGCATATCGGCGGAACTGCGCAAATTATCGAAAACTATGGGTTCTATCATATCTTCTATGTCCCCTTCTGTCGGATTCACGGGTGTTTCTTCGATGCCGCCCGAATAACTCGTGCCGGTATCGCCGCCGGAGAAGGGATCGGCGTCGCACGCGCAAAACGCCGACAATATACATAGAACAACAAAAAAACATACTGCCCTTTTCATACTATCCTCCGCTTTTTATTATATAACGACAACGCGGAGTTGTAAATACATTATTTTTACAATATCTCTCGAAATTTTACAAAATTCTTTATCCGACCGTATAGATCGGCGATAGTCTATCGGAACTTGAAACGATCAAATTCGCCCGGAGGATGTGACGGACGTTTACGTCTAAATGTAAGGAACAAGGCGTACTTCCCGAACTTGTAAATTATTGGACAGGTCACACGATAGGCTCCGACACCTCGGCAAAGATATACCCTCACTTTGAAATGGAATTTCAAAAGAACGAAGCAGAAAAATTACATGGTGATGGGAATTTTGGTGTTCCGGAAAGTGCTGTTTTGCAAATTTTTAATCAATAAAATAAAAGAAAAGCCGATAAAACATTGACTTTTATCAATTTTGGCGGGGCGAAGGGATTCGACACCTGTCTTTGAATTATAACATCCCTTATTTTATACGCAATTTTCCCTTTCAATTCCCCAATCATTACCCGAAAGTTTTTGTTTTATTCGGTCATATTTTTAATATCGATCAATTCTTTTACTCTACCTTGTAAGAAATTTTCTATCGCTTTAAGACGATAATCCGGCAAATTATAGCGAACATGCTTTTTGAATTTGAAATTTATCATTTTACGTAGTTTTTGTTTTTGCCTATTCTTAATAAATTCTTTAACTATGTCTTCAAAAGGAATGCCGAAAGCAGATAATCTCGTTTTCGAATAATTATTCAAATCAGATATTTCATCTTTCATAGCGTAATTAAATAACGAAAGACCATTATCGAAGACAGGCGCAAATTTTATCGACTTTTTTGTTTTTATTATATCATCTTTTATATAAAATTTCAAGAATTAGAACGATGAGTTTATATGAATTAAACCCGCTATTAAACTCAATTATTTTTTTCCCGTAGGGAGTAAGCGTATATTTATTCCTTCGATACGCCATTCGATATCAAAAGATTCGTAAAGAAAATAATATCCCACGCAACTATTGCCTTTTATGTGCGCGTTTGTTTTTAACGAACAGGTATCAAAACATGCCTCGTCAAAAAAAAGAATGTTAGTATCAACCGTAATATTTCCGAAAGCGTCGATGCCGCTACTTCCGCTAATTTAGCCACATTGTAAATAGTTGTCGCCGTTTTTATTCCTTTTAATAATAGGTTCGCTTATCTTTATTTTTCAGTATAACGGATCTTCTCTTGATTTGTCAATATGCGGCGAGTTCCGTATCCGTAAGTTTCAAAAAATAATCCGACATACGTTTCCGTAACTACGTGTCGAGAGTGCAGTTGCGGTTATTTTCTATGTGTTTATAAGAGTTTTTTGAGAGATACGTAAGACGAATACCATACCGCGCCGGCGCAGGAAGGACTCCTGTCCGTAATGTCGGAAAACTCCACGCTTGCGTCGGCTCCGCTCATGTTGACAACATCTTTTATTCTCTCTATAAAGCCTGCACCGAGAGATGAAAAAGATCCGTCTATGATAATAAGCGGCACGCACAACATAAACGCCGCCTTGCCTATCTTCTCGAATATAGGGACGGTAAGACTGTCTATTGCGCTTATCGCCTCGGCAGCACCTGAACGGTAACGGCGGACTATATTTCCCCACCCGTCGCAAAGTTTGGTTTCCGCCGCTGAGCAGATCTCCCCGTCAAACAATCCGTTTATGGAACCCGCACGGTATTCCTCTCCGCTGTAACTCAATTTTTCGCAATAAAAAGTACAGCAAACGCTCCCCTCTGCCTCACACAAAATGGCGCTGCCTTTACGGTTATGCAGTTTGCCGTATTTTTCCTCGCCTATCGCCCAGAAGTCATTGTTGTTCTTTATAATAAGTTCCGCAGAAGAAAAAGCCTTGCCGTACTTCTCGCCGATCTTCGCGCAGCTTTCGGCAAACGAAGAACTTCCCACCCCGCGGAAAGGTATGCTGATGCATACGGTGGATATTACCGCGTTACGCGCGCGCTCATGCCCGAGAAGAACTTTAAGTTCTTTCTCAGTGAAATCCGCCATTTCTTCCGCGTTAGCGAAGGCTCTATCCGAAATAAATTTGTTTATTTCGTAACCTTTCATATCAACCACGAAAATTTCCAGCCGCCTGACACCCACGCATACTGCGACGGCAAGCCCGCAATCGGGGTTAATGTCGTAAACGGCGGACGGTCTGCCCGTGTCGCCCGTTTTCGTATCTATCACGCGGACGATATTTAACCCCATCAGTTCGGAAACAACCTTCCTCAAAGCGGTATGGCTCAAACCGAGTTGTTTTTCGAGATCGGAGAGCGTCATATGCGAACGTAAAAGCAGATCTATCACTACGCTTTTATTGTCTTCTCTTATATCTCTCTGTTTTTTTCCTATCATTTCATTACGCCTTTTTTTATCATAACACATTCGCCGCTATTTTGTCAAACGAGCATATCGGTAAACACGGTTTTTCCCGTTTTTCTTGAGATTTCAGCCGCTACCGCGACGAGATGACCGTCTATCGAATCCTCTATATCTGTACACGACGGCGACCTTTCTCCGCCGGAAACAGTGGCTACGAAGTCTTTAACGAGCCTTAGATCTCCGCCCGAATGGGCGCCAGATACATCTTCCGTAATGATTGTTTTTGTTTCCGAATACCCCGTGGTTTCGGGTAGATATTTACGTGTGAAAAAAACATTGTCCTCCAAAAACCCCTCTATTTCGCCGGTTTCTCCCACAATATGAATATTTCTGCCCGGGCGGGTAACGCCGCCGATCATATCAAGCGTGGCGGTCGAACCGTCTCCGAAAAGTATCAATACGGATTGCTGATCAACAAGGTCTTTATCCTCGAAACAACATTTCCCGTGCGGGTTCACTGTTTTGAGAAGTTCTTCCCTCTCCTTAAGATCGGTTACTTCGCTCCAGTCCTTGCCCTCTACCCCCGTCCACACGAGGAATGGGTAAACGTCGTTTTCCAGATAAAGTTTGCGACAGGAATACGGACATTCTCTCTCTATCCTGCAGTCGGTAAGGCAACGCGTTCCGCCGCCCGCGGGCTTATTCGCCGCGTTGAAGAACCTGCGGGAACCTACCGATGTTACCGCCTTCGGGCGGGAATTGCCCTTGAGCCAGACGGCGAGGTCGAGATCGTGGCAGCATTTAGCCATAAGCATTCCGGATCCGCACTCGCTCTCACTGCTCCATTTGCCTCTTATATAAGATGAAAGCATATGATACACGGCAACGTTTTCCGCGAGATAAATGTGCCTTATATCGCCTATTTCTCCTGATAGAATAACCTTTTTTATTTCTCTGTAAAAGGGCGCGTACCTCAATACGTGGCACACCATAAGCGTGACGCCGTTTTCCTTCGCCCTGCGTGCGAGGTCGCGGAGTTCCGAAGGGTTACTGCTCACGGGCTTTTCGAGAAGGACGTTATATCCTTTTTCGAGCAGCGGCGCGGTAGTGGCATAATGAAGGCTGTCCATCGTGGCGTTTATTACCGCGTCACAGAATTTATCGCGCGCGTAAAATTCCGCGGGATCGGTAAAGCAGTATTCTTCCTTCAGGTTATAACGCTTTTTCGCCTTTTCCACTCGAACGGGATCGGGATCCACCACGCCCGCTATTTCGAAAACGTCTGGACGCTTTTCGGCGTATTCAGCGTAAACCTGCCCCCTGTCGCCGAAGCCCATTATCACCGCTTTTATCTTTTTCATAATCTACTCCTTAAAAACGGAGGAGCCGAACGCTTCCGGCCCCTCCCCAAAATTATGTCGTAAGGTCAGCGTACCCTATCAGTCGTTTTTCCTGCGCCTTAACGCTACGAGAGCGATACCTGCCGCGAAGATCAACGCCGCCGTTCCGCCGCCTAAAGAGGCAAAGCACCCGCCTTCCGCGTCTGAAACGGATTCGCTTTCCGAAGTTTGTCCGTCGCTTTCCTCGGAAGAATCTATCGGGGCGGAAATCGCACTTATCCCTTCTACGGTTATCTCTGTGTTTGCGGTAACGGACAGGGAATAAACTCCTTCGTCCGCCTCGAGAATTTCTCCGTCGGCTTTGACTACGGGCGTTCCGTCGTACCCTTCGGAAACCGTTACTGTAAATTTGAAGTATCCGCCGGAAAGCACCTCGTTGGTATCCTTCACCGCAAAGACGGTGAAAGCCTCGTTTTCTTCGGGCAGAGTAACGGTATAAACAATTATTTCAACGGGGGTAACGGCGCTCGCGGCGTAAATGTCGGTAGCGCGTTCTCTCAAATAAAGAGTTTTGCCCTTATATTCGATAAGGGAACCTGAATTACTCAATTGTATCGAAAAATCTTCCGTTTCGGAAACTTCGTACTTCGCCGCAAGCATATAAGCCTCGTTGTTAGGATCGATCATAAGCACCGATGCGGAAACGACATTTTCGTTCGGCATCCTGTTTATGATGAATATCTGCGGCGTTTCGTAATCGAGCCTTCCCGCAAGGACTCCTTCAAGGTAGAAATCGAGCCCGTAAACAGCGTATTCACCGGGCATTACGGCGGTTATTTTTTCGCCGTTCGCGTCGAGCATTATCACGGTAAGTTCGTCGTATCCTACGGAAAGTTCCGTACCCGTATAATCCCTTGCCGAATAATCGATATCGAGCGCGGCAAGATCGCCGCCGGGCACTACTTCGTAAAGCCTTAAACGAGCCTCAGCCTTTTCGAGAGCCGAAATATTGAACACGCTCACCTTATCCTCGGCAGAGAGCGCGTCGTATTCTTCGCGAAGGGCTCTCACCGCCTCGCCGTCGGCGTCGGTCACTTCTCCGAGATCGGCTATCGCGTCGATGATACCCGCTATGTCTTCGGTAACGGTTATTTGCTGCGAAACGGTTATATCGTCTATACGGGCCTCGCCGACAAGTTCTATTATAAGATCTACGTAGCGGAGTTCATCGCCTTCGGCAAGATCGTCTTTGGCGGTTATATCGCTTGAATAATCCGGGCGGTGCCACACGAAATAAATTTTGTCCTCGCCCGTTGTCACTTTAATATCCGCCGGATATAAAACGAATTCGTCCGTGAGCGTCGAACCGGCAATAAGTGTTATGGTTTTTGAAGAAGCGCCGTAATTCACCTGTATATAAGCGTAGATCTTGCTGCCCTCTCCCTGCGATTTCAGAGAGAAGAAAAGCGTCATCGCCTCGTTGAGGCCGTTTTCGCCGTAAGGAATCTTCGTCTGTATCCTCGTAGAAGTTCCTTCTGTCGGGGTGAGGCGCAGATATTTGTCAGTCTCTCCCTCGAAAGAGTATTCCGTATTGCTGTTCGGCGTCCAGACGGAGAGCGTTTCGTTGTTGAAATCCGTAACGGAAACGTCTGTCGAGTACGTCTTTTCGGCGGGTTTTACCTTGGGAGCGGTTTCGGAAACTATGCGGAATTCGTCCATATACCAAACCTGCGCGTCGCAATATACGAGCATATTCACGGACGTTATTTTGTTTGCGCCCGTGCTGTTATTATAGGCGTAGGAATTTGAACCGTTGATAAAAGTTCTGCTACCGGAAACGACGCCGCCCTCGGTTATCTGAAAACTTAACGTGAAGGAATATTTTTTCCATTCGCCGCTGATCGCGGACGTATCGTCGGTCGCGTCGCCGAACCTGACGGTGGTGGTCCCGCCCTGATCGTCGTAAACGTAGAAGTAACCGTTAAGGCCGGAAGCCGTTTCGGATCTCGCCCAGAAGGAAATCTCGTAAACCGCTCCTTCGGCGAGCGTTTCGTATTCGCCTACTACAAACGCGCGCTGTATCCTGTTTTGAGTTTTACCCGCGTTAAGCATTGATTTAAGGGCCTTTTCACCGACGTAACCGTTGTTCGTAACCGTGTGAACGGACATTCCGTAATTTATCCAATCGGTCGAGGTACCGCTCTCGAAGCCGTCGCTTGCGATAAGGTACTTTCCTTCCGGTACAGGTTCGGAATCGGGTTTGGAAAGCGCGGCGTCGGTGGTTATTCTGAACTCATCCATATACCATTCTTCGGCATCACAGAAAAGCAGCATATTGAAGGAAGTTACCTTAGTGGCGCCATTATTGCTGCCGGAGAAGGCGTAATCCGATCCGTCGGTCCACACTCTCCTGCCGGTAACGGCGCCATCGATCACTTCCGTTATAAGAGAATAAGTGTATTTTTTCCATTCGGAAGTCAGGCAGGCGTCTGCATCCGTCGGAGCGCTGAATTTCACGGTGGTGGTACCGTCCGCATCGTCGTAAATATAGAAGTAACCTTCTATTCCGCTCGCGGCGGAAGATTTAGCGTAAAGAGAGAAGGTGTAAGTATTACCTTCCTG
>JAFTDZ010000227.1 GCA_017453885.1 Clostridia bacterium | reverse complement strand
TATTCTGACCGACGGCGAAAGTTATTACGCCGTGATAAAAGACGTGCCGATGTCGGCAGATCCGAACGTTCAACTCTCGTCCGAATCTCGAAAAATAAAGATATTCGCGGATATAAAGTCGGCGAGGTGGCTCGATTGCGATGAAAAAGCGGAGATCAAAGAAAACGCATTTCCTGTCAAACCTTTCTCTTACGGAACGAGTTATTCCGTCCGTGTGGCAAAATTGATTATTCCATAAAAAAGATGACGAATAATTTGGAATATTTGTTTAATAGTATCGCTGCATTTTGTATCGGTTGTAATATCAACGTCTAATGCAAATAATAAATCCGCTCCGGAAACAAAAGCCGACGATAATGATAATCGGCTTTTTCTTTTGTTTTGTTGAACGTAAATCTTAAAAACGAAACTTTTCAAAACATCAAAACGAAAAATTTTTTGGGAATAAAAAATTCCCCGTTCACATCCTTAAAAAAATTAAAAACGGAGATGATCCGCAGAAGCGATAGAACGCTTTAATATCTGAGAACAGGCAATTAAATTGTTAAACGAGGGTGAGTAGAAACGAACGCCGCCAAATCATAGATATATTGGCGAAATAATCGTAAACTTATTTGGAGGGCACGGAATTTAAGCGTGTTTTTTTGCGAATTAAATGAAACAATGTTTTATTTATTTGATAAAAAAAGTGAAAAATTAGCAAAAATTCCAAAAAATATGCCGAGTAACTTAAAAAAATTTTAAGATTTTTTTCAAAAACCATTGACAAAGGCAAATAACAGTGATATAATGAACGAGGATAGGACGAAAGAGTTGTCAATCAAATAACTATCCTAATAAAAGGGCAGGAGAAATATGAAAAAAATTATGGCGATGTGTCTTGCGGCAACACTGTTTGCGGGCTCGGCTGTTTTATCCGCTTGCAGAGCATCTGTAAAAGAACCCGTTTACGAATCTACGAGAAAATATGAAATAGGTATGTGGGTAGGCGTTCCGGAGTTTTATTACGATGCCGGCGGAAATCGGGGCGAAACTCTTACGGATGAAGAATTTTTACAACAATACAGATACGTTGCGGACGCGGGCATAACCATAGCGTTTCCGGGGTATTATAATATGGGCGACGGGAGAACTTCATATAATATGAAGGCGCTCAAGGCCGCCCATGAAGTAGGCATAAAGCAGATAATAGCCGACAGCCAGATAAGAAATCTGCTTTTCGGCGCGAAGGCCGCGTTGGAAATATGCGCGGACGATGCCGAGAGAGCGCGGAAAGAGGCTGAAATCGTTGAAAGCACAAAGGCATATCTGAAATATTATACCGACAGCGAATATGCCGACGCGCTTTATGGTTTTATGATCAAGGATGAACCGGGAACGAATATGTTCGAGCAACTCGGCATCGCCGGAAGGATATTTAAGAAAGCCGCTCCCGACCTTATGTTCTACTGTAATCTGTTCCCCGTGATCGCGGGCGGCGCGCAACTTTCCGGCGGCAGCGGAAGCGTAAACTACAATACCTATCTCAATAAATGGGCGCAGACCGTCGATACCGACTATATTTCTTACGACCATTACCCGCTGTACAGCGACGGGATAAATTATACAATGGAAAAGTCTTTCCTTTACAATATGGACGTGATGCAGACGCTCGTGCGGGACGAAGGTAAGGGCAGACGCGTGTGGACTTTCCTGCAAAGTATTCAATTCGGCGCGAAAAACAGGGCTTTGGCGAGTACCGCAGACGCGAGTTTTCAGGCGTATTCTTACTTTGCTTACGGCGGCGACGGGATACAATGGTTCTGCTATTGCTGCCCGCCCGGAAACGACGGAGCCACGAATTTCGCAAATAACGCGCTTATGAACCGCGAACTGCAAAAGACCGACACATACACTTACGTTCGGAATGCGAACAATTACATTCATGCGTTGATGCCGTATTACGAGAATTTCGAGTGGCAGGGCGTTGTCCTTTCGGACGTATCCGACGCCGCCGGAAATTTCTCTTACCTCGAAGCGTCCGAAAACCTTATAACTTCAACCGAAACACTTAAAAAATTAGATAGTACCGAAGACGCTTTTGCCGGAGTTTTCAAAGATAAGGACGGAAGAGAAGGGTATATGGTAGTCAATTTCACCGATCCCGCGCTCAACATCAGTAACACCGTCAATATGACTTTCGGAAAGGCTTCGAATGCGGTGGTAGTTAAAAACGGCGTCAAAGAAACCGTGAAAGTAAAAGGCAACAAACTCAGTCTGGAACTCAAACCCGGCGACGGCGCGTTCGTCATTCCGTATTGATTCTCGCTCTTTATAACAATATCAATAAAGAGTATAAATAATAAAAATTTACAATAGGGGAGATTATATGAAAAAATTATTAAAATTGTTTTCAGTAGCACTTACGGTATGCATATTTGCTCTTGCCGTACTATCCGTAACCGGTTGCGGTAAAAACAAACCCTCATCCGATATCGAGGACTTGTACCCGGGCGTTACGTTTAACGAAAAAAACGGCGAAATGTACAAGGATACCAAGGAAGAAAAAACAAGGATCAAAATTTCTTATTCCACCGGTCAGGGCAACGCATGGATCAGGCGGATGGCCTACGATTTTCTTATCGACGAGGAGGGCGCGGACTATTACTTCGTGCTTGACGGCGACAGCGAATTGACTTCGGCTGTATCTTCCAAATTAGAAGCGGGAGTCGGTCTTTCGGAAATTTACATGCCGCTTGCGTCGGGTTGGAATGCTTACGCGTCTTTGGGGTATCTTGAAAACCTTAACGATCTGTATTCCATGACCGTTCCGGGAGAGAGCGTTACCGTAGGCGAAAAAATACGCGGTTCCTGGACGGATTACGGCAAGGCGGTGGTGCAGGGTTCTCTCGATTATTACATATTCCCCTGGAACGAGCATATCACCGGTATAGTTTACAACAAAACGATGTTCGATACCTACGGCTGGGCAATACCCGAAACTACGGACGACCTCCTCGATCTCTGCAATAAAATCGTTACCGACACAAAGGGCAGGATAGCGCCTTTCGTGTATCCCGGAACGATATCCGGCGGTTATTGGGATTTTCTGGGAACAAACTGGTGGGCTCAGGTTGCGGGAACGGAGAGAATGGACGAATTCATGAAATTCGAGTCTGCCGAAAAGTCCTTCTCGTACATGAAAGAAACGGATCTGTCTTACGGAAAACTCGTAATGCTCGAAGAGTTTGAGAGAATAATCGTCAAAAACCGCGAAAAGTTCATTTTGAAAGGTTCCGGATCGAAAACGCATCTCACCGCGCAATTATCGTTCGCGCAGGGGCAGGCTGCCATGATACCCACGGGAAGTTGGGTGGAGAACGAATCTTTCGGCGATATGGAAGACGAAGCCGCCATGATGCCTACGCCCGTTATTAAAAACGAAACCCTTAAAGACGAAAACGGCAATTATATCCGCGTAAATTACAGCGGCCAGCCGGACTATATCTTCATACCTTCCGGAATTAAGGAAGAGGGGAAAGAAGGCGCGAAGAAGTTCCTTGCGTTTATGTGCAAAGACGAAGAACTGGTGAGATATACCAACGTTTCAGGCGCGCCGCGTCCTTTCGATTACGATATAGGCAAATGCGAAACCAGCGCTTTCATTCAATCCTGTATAAACGTATGGAAAGACTCTACAACCTGGTTTGAAAAATCCACCAGCAAACTGTGGACTGCAAATAAATGCAGAAAGTTCAATTCAAACAGTCCGTACACGTACCTGCTTGCAAACCCCGATACGGCAACCGCAATAGGCTGGTGCGCAAACGAACTTGCTTCCGTGCAAAGATCCTGGCCGCAATGGCTTGAACAGGTCGGCGAATAAAACACAAGCGTTCCGCGCGCGGCTTTCCGCATGACCGCGGCGAAGATAAAGCCGATTTCAAAAAGGCGTGATTTAGCGATGAAAGTTGGAAAGATATACAGAAAAAAGCGCAAAAAAACGTTTGGAGAAATAGTTTTCATCTGCGTGATGCTCGCTATACCGGTAACGCATTTTTGCCTGTTCTGGGTTTATATAAATATCGATTCGATACGGCTGTCGTTCCAGAGTTTCGATATGAATTCCGGAGCGTGGAGATACGTGGGATTTATGAATTACAGAACGTTCTGGCAGGAACTTACAAAGGCGGAAAGCGTTTTGCCTAAATCCATTCTCAATTCGTTTTCCGTATTCCTGTGGAACGACCTCGTAATAGTGCCGATATCGGTGATTTGCGCTTACGTTTTGTCAAAAAAATTGTTTTTTGCAAGCGGTTTCAAAGTAATATTCTTCTTGCCGGCAATAATATCGGTTACCGTTCTCACGCTCGTATTTTCGTTTATGTTCGACTCCACTCTCGGCCCCGTGCCTATATTGCTCGATAAACTGGGGCTTTCGTCGTGGATACCGTTCGAGGGGTTTTTCGCAAGCGGGAAAACCGCGTGGGGAATGATTCTTTTTTACGGTTTATGGTCGGGCATCGGGTACGATATAGTGCTGGTTACCGGTGCGATAACGCGTATTCCGGAGGATATAGTGGAAGCGGGCAGAATAGACGGACTAACGAGCATCAAAGAATTTTTTTATATAACGATACCGATGATAGGTTCAACTATCGGCACGCTGTTGATGCTCGGCACCACCGTAATATTCTCTTACTTTTTACCCGTAAGACTTATTCTCGGCGGGGATAATGCGAACAGCGTAGGCGCCGGCACTATCGCGCTTTATATAGTTACGAACGTGAGAGACGCCGGTACCGTGCAAATGCCATTGGGCGCCGCGTTCGGCATAATCTGCGCGATAATAGGTACGCCCATCGTGTTTATTTGCCGAAAACTTATCGACAGGTTTTTGCCTGCGTACGAATATTGACTGTCGGATCCACGGCGGGGTGAACAGAGATGAAAAGAAAGTTTTTATGCGGTATATTGACTATAATTATGTGCTTCGGAGGAGCGAGTATGTCGGGCTGTAAGGACAAGGAAAAAAACGTTGAAAAACCCGAAATATTTACGTTTACGGTATTTTCGGACGTTCATCACGATTACGGCAGAAACACTTATGAATGGCCCTGCGCCCATTCGCTTGAAAAAGTAAAGAAGATAATAGAAGAAACGCCGGACAGCGAATTTTATATCCAACTCGGAGATTTTTCCGACGCGTACCGGAAAGAGTGGGACGAGGGGATGGCTTTCGTGAAGGAGAACGGTCTGGTTCCGTACGATCCCGAAAGTACCGAAACTTACGAAGGCAAACGCATATTGTATAATCTGCTCGGCAATCATGAGGCGGCGTATGCGGAAAAATCGTCGTATTCGGATTACGTGCCGTACGTTGAAAACGTGGGCAGCGTTTACGGTTTTACGCATAAAGGGGTTTTGTTTCTGGCGATAGACGCCCTGTTCAATTACGTTACCAAAACCGACGATCCCGCAACCATCAGAAAAACGCAGAGTACGGGCATGGCGGTAGATTCCAACAAATTCACTATAGCGGATCCCGTTATAGCGTGGGCGGAAAACAAGGCTCGCGACGAAATAAACGAGGCGAACGGCGGTATAAAGAGCATAGTATGGCTGAGCCATATAGCGTTCAAGGATATAGATAAAACTTCGGCGTGGACGCTCATAGATAAACTCAACGCTTTCGGATTGCCGCTTACCATTCTCGAAGGGCATACGCACGTGGGGCTCGAACAGCATTTCGACGATTACGACGGCGACGAATGGAATACCAAAGTCGATATTTACACTTTGCCGGCGGTGGTTACCGGTTACACGTACGCGTATTATAATCTGACGTTTGAAGGCGGCGTTTTGAAGTCTGTGGATAAATTCACCGAAAACGTAATAGAATATTGATTTTCAGATAAACGGTCTTAACGTCGCTGCCTACCGTAAAACGCGCAGCGGCGATAAAAGATAAATAAATTTATGTCGTAGAACGACAAAAGGAGAAATAAGATGAGAAAGAAAATGCTACTGTCCCTTCTGACCGTATGCGTTCTGTCGGCGGCTCTCGCCTTCGGCACGCTTACGATCGCAAATGCCAACATCAGCACGAACTCGCCTACCGGCACTACGGGGTTGATGAGCGGCGGCGCTCTGAACGCCACGAACTTCATTTATTCAAACGATACCGATCCCTCGGCGTACACCGAACATTCCGGCAATTCCACTTACACCGGAACCGACGCGAACGTTTTGATCATACCCATGAACAAGATCCCCGCTTCCGTAGCGACTGCGGGCAAAAAAATCACCATGCAGTTTGACGTTCTGCAATGGGGCACTTTGTGGTCGCAGATACTTTTCTTCGCTCCGTTTGCAACTATTCCGGATTGGCACGGCGGCAACGTGAACTACTCTATGGTCAGGATAAACAGAAACGGCGTGCATCTTGCGGGCGGCAAGTTCAACGGCCTTATCGGAACGGATAAAACCGTTGACGCAAACGGCAACACTTTCCAGGCGGCAGCCGACGGCACCTGGCCTATCGGTTTGCACGCGGGGCCTTTGAATGGGAAGGAAAAGGTCACCTACTGGATAGAGTTCAATACGGCGGATAGATCCTGCACTTTCTTTGCCGGCGACACTTTGGAAACCAGAACTCAATACGCCACCGTTAAAGAGGCTTACGAATATATAGAAGGCGTGGAAAGTTACTACTTCGTTATAGGCGTAGGCGCGGCGGGAACGTTTGAGTTTGACAACTACAAACTTTTCACCGAAGATACCGTATATGCGGATTTCTCGTTTGACGACGACAAAGAGATAATAAGCGCCGTGGACGAAACGAAAACAAACGCCCTTATGGTAACCGGAACGAAAAAGACTTACGACAGTCTTATCACGGTCAACGCCCCCGGTGAAGATACTGCCATAACCACCACTACGAAACTCAAAGTTACCGACGATCTCGCCACTACTTTTGAAATGAACGTCGAATATAATTTCACCGTTCTGGACGAAAACAGGAAAGTAGGCGTCGCGTTCGGTCTTGACAGTTACAGAACGCGCCTTTCCGCGCCTACGGAAGGAGCGAGTTTCGTGTACTTCACCAAAAATTCCGAAGGCAAGATAGTTACGGGCGTCGATAATATAGACGAAGCCGGCGTTCACACCGCGATAGGCGAAACGCAGGCCCTCACCGAAACGTTCGGGGATAGAATTTCCCTCAACGTAAAGGGATTATCCGATGCGAAGATAGCCGTTTCCGTAAACGGAAGCGAGCCCGTTGAATACGACGGTCTTAAATTGAACGGTCACATCTCGCTCGCCCATACCGGAGCCGCGGATGCAAACGTAAATTATTCCGTTTATTCCGACAGTTTTGACGTGATCGCTTATTCCTTCAACGAAAACGAGGGAACCGAAGTTATCACCGCCGATTTTAACGGCGATTATATCAGCACCGATAAATTTACCTTCCAGTCCACCGTCGCGCCGGACGCTTACTATACCGTAACGGAAGGAACCGATCACGACGTTGAAGGTCTGGTTGCTGACGATGGAATAGTAGGCTTCTACGGCACTTCCACCAACAGCCGCCTTATGGTCAACGGGCAATACGGCGACTACGTACTTCAATTCGATTATATATCTTCGCCTTACACCAGCAGAATACAGCCTTCCGGCTTGCAAAACGGCGTAAATCCCAACAGGCATTCTCCGTTGTTCATCTTGTTCGGCGCAACCAGCCAGATACCCGAATTGCAGGAATGCTATGCGATGGGTATAGTCGACGGTAACGCCACGCAGTATTTCTGGGGAGCGGAATCGCTTATCACGAGAGACGGCAAACTAATACAATACGCCGGCACTTCCGTTTTATCCGGTATGGCGCAAATAGGCGAAGATGAAACTTACGACGCGCCTATACCTTATTACACCGCCCCCAACGGCGAAGTAAAACAGGGTAAACCCGCCAACGAAGCAAATTCGCTCTATAACAAGATAACGAGAATGAAATTAGTCGTTCTCAACAACAACGTAGCGCTCTACGGCGCAACGGTAACGGACGGCGTCGCCGGCGAATACAGGCAACTTTTCAAATGTACCGTTCCCGACGCTTACGGTTACGTAGGTTTCGGTACGGACGCTCCCGGTTGGTACAGAATAGACAATATAGCGTTCACCCCCATAGATAAGGCGGTCGCCATCGAAAAGGGTGTGGATCCGGAGATCACCGTCGATATGGTAGGCGACGTAGCGGTTGCCGATATGGAAACCGATTACGAACCCGTTCCTCTCGCAAAAACCACGCTCACCGTAACAGGCAATAAAGCCGTCTGGACCGAGGTGGAGGGAGCAAGCGAATACAACGTAACCGCTTATAACGTTATAAACGACAACGTTCTGTTGATCGATGAAAGGGTAACCGCTCTCGAATACGATCTTTCCGCTCTCACCGATGCGGGCGCTTACAAGATAAAAGTCGTGGCGATTCCCGCCGAAGGAGATAAGGCGCACGTCAACAGTCCCGCGGCAACAGCCGATTACACGGTAAAAGCGGCGGACGATTCCGCGTCTTCCGCCGATACGGGAAACGGTACTTCCGAAAAGAAAAGCGGATGCTTCTCGGGTATTACCGCAAGCGGAACGTTTATGTTGCTTGCCGTTGCGGGCGCTATGTTCTTCGTAAAAAAGAAAGAGAACAAATAAAGTAAAACAATAAGGGCGTTCCGGTTTTAAGGAACGCCCGGAAAGGCATGATACGGGCGTCCGGCATATTGCCGCAATAAGGCAATATGCCGCGATGCCGGATCATAAAAGGGTATAATCGTCAATATGGGAAACAGAGTCAAAAGAGAAAAATCCGATGAAATCGTAAAATGGGTATTTTTCGCGCTGTTCGTATTATACGCGATCTCGCTTTTATATCCGTTTTTATGGTGTTTTATCAACAGTTTCAAAACCAAGCACGAATTTATCCGCAATATCAACGGTTTCCCCGAAAAATGGACGTTGATCAACTGGGAGGAGAGCCTTGAAATACGCGCAAACGGCATAACCATCGCGCAGATGTATCTGAACAGCGCGTTTTTTACCGTGGGCTGTACTTTTTTGGGAATGTTTTCGAGTTCCGCAACGGCATATATTTTCTCTAAATACGATTTCAGGGGAAGAAGGGCTGTTTATACCGCGGCTCTCGTTATAATGATGATACCCACTACCGGATCGATGGCAGCCATGTACAGATTGTACAACAATATAGGGCTGATAAACACTTACACCGGTATTCTGATAACCGCTATGGGCGGTTTCGGTTCCGGATTTTTACTGCTGTTCGGCTTTTACGAAAATTTGTCGTGGACTTATGCGGAAGCCGCCCAGATAGACGGCGCCGGACATTTCAGAATATATTTCCGCATAATGATGCCCATGGCGATACCGGCGCTTACGGCAGTGGGGATATTGCAGGCAATAGGACATTGGAACGACTATTTTACCATATATATGTACGCCCCCGAAAAGGTCACTATAGCGTACGGCATACAAATAATAAATTCTCTCGAAGGCGTCAATTTACCGAAGGTATTTGCGGCGATGATGCTTTCGATAATACCCGTACTCGTTGTATTTGCTTGTTTCCAGAAGGTTATAATGAACAATACATCTATAGGCGGAATAAAAGGTTAATACGAAAGTTGTTCGGGCAACGGTACGGAAGGGTGTTTTCGGTCTTGCCCGATTTTTTATAAATTAACTTATTTAAGAAGTAATTATAAGGAGAAAGGTGATGAAAAAACGCAGATTGACGTTGTTGATTTTATCGCTTGTCGTCGGTATGGCGCTGGGTTCATGCGCGTCGGGTACCGCGTCCGTCGGGGAAGACGGCAGTTCGGGTTTTTCCGGCGGACACGAAGAAAAAACCGTTACGTACGATACTTACGGATCGTACTGGATGCGCCCGCACGACGATAAAACAATGCCCGTAGGGGCGTTCAATTCCTGCCCCGACCTCACGGGCTCTTACACCTACAGTTATATCAAAAACAAGCAGACCTTCAAAGATTATGCGGAAGCGGGCGTAAACGTTATGATGGGGCTTTACGAATATACCGCAAGCGAGGAAGTGTATCAGGCCCTCGAGTGGTGCGGCGAGTACGGCCTTGCGTATCTCGTAAAGTATGCGGGCGCGGACAATACAAATAAATCCACGGCAAGGGCAACGCTTTCGCAAGCGAAATATTACGACGCGTTTGCGGGAGTCATGCAGGTTGACGAGCCGGGTAGAGTTTCCTTTGAAAAAATAGCAAGATCCGCTGAAATAATAACGGAAGTGCTGCCCGAAGAATATGCGGACAAATGCCTGATGCACGTAAATTTGTTTCCGGATTACGCCACGCAATACCAACTTTACAACCGCGTGAATTCGGGAGAATTGCCCGAAGGCGGCTACTCTTACACGCAGTACGTGGAAGATTTTCTGGAGATCGTGGATCCGAAGATATTGTCTTACGACAATTATCCCGTATCCGGCGGCGAAAACGTTTTGAAAGGCTATTCTTATTTCGGCAACATGGCTTTGATACGAAAGTACGCCCTGCAAAAGAACATTCCTTTCTGGACGTATGTTCAGACCTGTTCGTTCGGCGGATCTTCGAGGGTACCCAACGAAGCGGAACTTTTATGGCAGGTAAACACCGCTTTGAGTTACGGCGCCAAGGGATTGCAGTATTTCTGCGGCGTAAATCCCATTGACGGCGGCGAAACATTCAAAGGAAGCATGTTCGACCGCGACGGCAACAAAACCGAAGTTTATTCCTACGTAAAAAAGGCGGGCGTTCAGATAGGCGCGGCGGATGAAGTTTTAATGCACAGCATCTCGAAAGGCGTTATTATAACGGGCGACGTGCCTTACGATTCCGCGCGGGGTACGGGCATACCCGAAGCCGACGTTCTGCAGTCTTACGGCGAACTCGTTTCGGTTACGGGCAAGCACGTTTTCACCGGCTGTTTCGATTACGACGGCAAATCGGCGTACTACATTACTAACAATTCGATAACGGAAGATGACGAAATTCTTCTGGAATTCGGTAAAAGCGTAAAGGGTTTTACGGTATTCCGCGGGGTGAAAACGGCGTGCGAAGGTGCCGACTTATCCGTTTCGTTGAATGCCGGAGAAGGCGTTCTTATAGTTATCGAAAGTTAAAAGAAGGGGAAAAATATGAAAAATTTGTTTATAATCTCGGCAATTTTATTTGCTTTGGGAATTATTTTCACGGCGGCGCCGTCAGGCGCGGCAAAGGCGGCGGCAACGGAAAGACTGCCTGATTTTTACGATGATTTCGAGAGTTATAACGTAACGGGCAGGTATCTTGAAGATGACGGCGCGTTCACCGAAAAATGGGCGAATAACGTTTTCAGCGGAGGAGAGCCGCTCGGTATGGATTCTCACATACGGGAAGTGGGGAAGATAGAATACGAGAACGGCGTGAGCGGAAACAAAGTTCTGCACCTCGATAACACCACCGATAAGAACACGTTTTTCTATATGGGCCCGCGCGGCGATTACAGAACGAAAAAATTCACCGTGGAATTCAAACTCAAAATGAAGGTCGAAAACGTAGTGCAGCATTGTTGGGTGGGCGTTTCGTTCAGAAAGAAAGCCGAAACGTTCTATACGGGCACCAACAATCTTCTCTTTACCGTCGTGCGCGATCTCTCAAGTCCGCTTGTTTACGGGCAGGGTTACGGAATCTTCGACGGCGGTTCGGCAACTCTGCTTTCCGAGCAGGCCGGCATATACGGAGATAAAATGACGTACGTTGCGTCGAACACCTCCGTAGCCGGCAACACCGCGGGCGATACGGGCTGGATGGATTTCAAACTCGAAGCAGGGGACCACGCTTACGTTCTGAGTATCGACGGCAAAGAAATATTGAACTGTTCCCTTGATATTCCCACTTTCGATTATTTCGGGTATCTCAGCCTTAACTGCTGTTGCGCCAACGCGCTAATCGACGATTTCAGGATAACAAACAAAGACGACGGTCTGCCCCCCGTGATAGCGCCGCTTGCCTCGCCCGAAGTAGTTATAGATACGGAAACGAAGAAAATTTCCTGGAGCGAAGTCCCTGATGCCGACAGTTACAAAATAATTTGCGGCGACGCCGAAAAGACGGTGGCGGGTTACGTTACCGAGTACGATCTCACGAGATTGCGCCTTGAAGAAGGCGAATACACCGTTACGGTGACCGCCGTTTCTCCCGACGCTTTTCTGTATAAGGACAGCGCGCCTTCGAACGCGGTGAGATTCACGATAGAAGGAGAAAAAACCTCCGGTAAAAAAGATAAAAAGGGGTGCGGTTCCTCAATGGGAGGAATTTATTTTACGGCAACGGCGCTTTTGGGCGCGTTCGCGTTTATAAAGAAGAACAAATAACGAAGGGAGTTGCAAAATGAAAAAGTTTTCGATCATAATTCTTGTATTTGCGCTTTCGATGTCGGCGGCTTGCGGAAAAGGCGAAAGATCCGATACGAAAATAAAACTCGAAGACGTTGCGGATTTCGTGCTTGAAGTCGAAGATGGCAGAGACGTTAAAATATTACAACTAACGGATATACAGATAATAGATTCCGCGCAGCGCAGATACGATTCGCGGCTTGGTAAATGGGCTATCGAAAACTGGGCTACCGACAAGATAGAGGAGAGGGCGTGGAGATTTACGCGCGAAGCGGTTGAAAAAGCGCAACCCGATCTTATTGTGCTGTCCGGCGATAACGTTTACGGCGAATTTGACGATGCGGGCACGTCTTTACAGGCGCTCGTTGCCGAAATTGACGGTTACGGCATCCCCTGGACGTTTACTTTCGGCAATCACGATAACGAAACCGTTAAGGGAATAGAATGGACGTGCGAACAGTATATGAACGCGGATCACTGTATTTTCACAAGAGGCGATATAAATAACGTTGACGGCAACGGGAATTTCAACATAGCCGTAATGCAGGGCGGGAAACTCACCGAGATAATATGGTTGATGGACAGCAACGGAAAAACGAGCGGCGACAGGGAACAAAATTTGTTCCACGAGGAAGGATTACGCGTCAATCAGATAACCTGGTTTACGGAGAGAAGCGAGAAATTAAAGGAATATAACGGCGGCGTTTCTCCTAAAAACATAGGGTTTTTCCATCATCCCATGCGCGCCGCGGGAGAGGCCGCCGTGCCGTACGGATACAATTCCGCGAAACATGAAATAGGCGAAAACAAGTCGTTCAAAACCGTTATCATACCCGAAAACGACGAGGGGGCTTTCGGCGCCATGCACGTGGATCCCAACACTTACGTGGACAACGAGTTTTACTTTCACAACCTGCTTAAAACTTACGCTTGCGAAGGCTGGTTTTTCGGGCACGAACATCAGAATAACGCGAGTGCTTTTTACGAGGGCGTGAGATATACTTACGGGCTTAAAGCGAGCCAGTACGACGCCTACGTGAAAGGCGAAGTGGGCGGCACCCTTATAACGGTAGGAGAGGGAAAAATGAAAGTTCGCCATCTTTATACCGATTTGCCCGATTGACATATCGAGCCGTTTTTTGTTTGCTTTTTGAAAATAAAATGGTACAATAATTACAGGCACACGTAAAAGCGCGAATTTTTACGAAAAACCGATATGAAGGAAAAACTTTTGAAAGCGGGCGCTTTGGATTTCGCCCTCGATTTTAATAAACCTACGGTAAATATACTGCTGTTTTCCGACGTTCAGATAATAGACGCCGCCCAACAGCGCTACGTCGGCAGGCTTACTTCCCGATCCGAAAAATTGTGGGCTACCGAAAACGTTGAAAAGTGCGCCTTTTCTTTTATGCGCGAAGCGGTTGAAAGAATAAAGCCCGATATGCTCGTTTTCGCGGGCGATAACGTTTACGGCGAATTTGACGACAGCGGAAAATCGCTTGAAAGATTTATCGCCGAAACGGACGGTTACGGTATTCCGTGGGCGGCGGTTTTCGGCAATCACGATAACGAAACGAAAAAGGGCGTGGAATGGATATGCGAGCGGTACGAAGGCGCGAAGCATTGTTTATTCATCCGCGGAGACACGGGAAAACTCGAAGGCAACGGAAATTATAACGCGGGAATTTTCAACGGCGGCGAACTGATCGAAGTATTGTGGTTTATGGACAGCCACGGGCAGACCGCGGCGGATATAAGGCAGAACCAGTATGCGGACGCGGGAATCATGCCCGGGCAGATGAAATGGTATTCCTGCCGCATGGAAACGATCAGGTCCATTGCGGGCAAATATCCTAAAAACATAGGTATATGCCACCATCCGTTCAAGGCTTTCGGCGCGGGCGCCGTAAAATACGGTTACGTTTCCGCGCGGAACGAATTCAAAAACGGAGATAAAGAATTTTCGCCTTTGGTAATACCTGAGAACCCTAAAGGCGATTTCGGCAGAATAGGCCGCGATATAGGCGGCTTTATCGACAGGGACTTCGCCTTTCATAACCTGCTTGAAAAATATGCTTGCGAAGGCTGGTTTTTCGGGCATGACCACGAAGTCAACGCGAGCGTTTTATACGGCGGAGTCCGCTATACTTTCGGCTTGAAATCCAGCCGATACGATTCTTATAATCCGAAGGATCTCGGATCTACGCTAATAACCGTAAACGGTGAAAGAATGAGCGTAAAACATATTTACAGTAATTTCGCCGAAGTCGATAACGACTGACGGAAAATCGGACAAAACGAGCGTATCCGGCAGGATACCGCAACGGCAAGGAGAAACTATATGGCAAAAAATCAGGCTTATCTGCGCAGAAAGAACAAAGAAGACGTAGTGAGGATATTGAGGCAAAACAGTTTGTCTTATTCGGAAATAGCAAAAATTCTGCAACTTTCCAACCCCGCCATCGCAAAGATCGCGGACGACCTTATAGAGGACAATATCATATACAGAGAGAGCGAATCGAAGGGCAGGGGCGGCATACATCTCTCTCTCAATACCGATCTCGGATACGTTTTCGTGGTGGATTTTTCGCGTTGGCAGGTAGAGATATGCGCGTTTGATTTTGCCGGTAACTTGCTGATGAAAGACGATATGGCGTGCGTAAACCCCACAATGGAAGATATCGAATGCCTGTTCGCAAAACTTCACGAATGGCAGAAAGGCGAGGCGCTGTCGGGCAAAGAATTGCTCTATATAGGCATAGCGTCGTCAGGCAAAATAGATAAGGAAAGCGGCGTTTTCATCTTGAATCCCCGCTTCAAAAAACTCGGCAATATATCTATGAAAAAGATATTCGAGGAGGAATTTCATTGCGGCGTAGTTGTAAAAAACGATATAAATCTCGCTTTGATGGCGGAAAAGATGTACGGCAAACAACTTTCGAACGTTGATAACGCGCTAATGCTTCACATAGATATAGGAACGGGCGCCGCGCTTATGTTCAACGGAAAAATCTACGAGGGCAGCAACGGATTCGCAGGCGAAATAGGGTATTACAAACTCAATATGATGCTCACCGATTCCGATGATTACCACAACATGAATTATTCCAAC
>JAFTDZ010000226.1 GCA_017453885.1 Clostridia bacterium | reverse complement strand
CCTGCGGAGTGAAGTTCGGCGGTGCCGAGTGAAGTACCTGACGGTGTGAAGTTCGGCGTTGCCGAGTGAAGTACCTGACGGTGTGAAGTTCGGCGTTGCCGAGTGAAGTGCTTGCGGCAGGACTGTCATTCTGAATGTAGCGGAGCGGAATGAAGAATCTCTGTGCTTTAGCGGAGCGGGTTTTTCTTCCTCGCCCCAATACCGTCATCTCGACCAAGCGAAGCGCGCGGAGAGATCCGGCAAAAATTATGGTAACAGCCGGATTCCTTGACTGCGCTCGGAATGAATGGGAGAAAACAACGAAAACCCCCTAAAACACGCAAAAACGAGACTTTTTAACTGCGCTTTTTAATTAAAACATTACGGTAAAAGGGAAAATAACGGGAGTTTTATTTAAGGAGTAAAGATATTATGGATTACAAATTTATGCACCCGGCGGAGCAGATAGTGCTCACCATCAACAGAATATACCGTAAACAGATGACCACCACTTCCGGCGGGAACCTTTCCATCATAGACAGCGACGGAAATATCTGGATAACCCCTTCCGGCATAGATAAGGGCGCGCTTACGCCCGCGGATATATGTATGGTAAAGCCGGACGGCACGGTGGTGGGCAAGTATAAGCCTTCGGTGGAATTGCCTTTCCACAAACTCGTTTATAAAACGAGGCCGGAAATGAAGGCCGTGGTGCACGCCCATTCGCCCGCGCTCGTCAGTTACAGCCTTATAAGAAAGATACCCGATACGCGCATTATTCCCACGGCGAGGCTTGTTTGCGGCGACGTTCGCATCGCGAAATACGAGGTGCCGGGCAGCATAGAACTCGGCGAGGCGATAGCGGAAGAATTCAAAAAGGGTTCGGACGTGGTGGTGATGGAAAACCACGGCGTGGTGACCTGCGGTAAAGACCTTTTTGACGCGTTCGAGAAGTTTGAAACGCTGGAAAGGTGCGCGAAACTCGATATAACTTCAAAACTTCTCGGCAAGGCGTATCCGCTCACCGACGAGCAGATAGACCTTGCGAACGAGAAGGGCAAGGTGCAGATGGGCGAGTTTATTCCTTCGGAAATATCTTCGAAGGAAAAAGAGATACGCAACAAGATGTGCACGCTGATACACAGGGCTTACGATCAGGACCTGTTTTCCAGCACGATGGGAACGTTTTCCGAAAGACTCGGAGAGGACAGTTTTATCATAACGCCTTACGGCAAGGACAGAAAACACCTTGAACCGCACGACCTTGTGAGAGTAGATCACGGTTGGAGAGAGGCGGGGAAGCGGCCTTCGCGCTCGGCGGGGCTGCATAAGATGATTTACGAAGCGCACCCGGAATTCAACGCAATCGTGGTGGCGCAACCGACGAATATCCTCGCTTTCGGCATTACCCGCGCCGAGATAGACAGCAGGACCATACCCGAATCGTATATAAAGATACGCGACCTCGTTCGCCTGCCTTACGGCACGAATATTATGAACCCGCGTGAAGTAGTGGATAAATTGAACGAGAAAAACCCCGTTATTTTGATAGAAAACGACAGCGTGATAGCCGCGGGCAAGACCTTGATAGAGGCATTCGACGCGCTCGAAGTGGTGGAGTTCACCGCTAATACGATAATACACGCGGGGCTCGTAGGCGAGATAGTAAAGATAACCGACGAGGAAGTGGCGGAGATAAATAAGGCCTTCAATCTTTGAGAAAACATTCATCGTAAATAGCGGCGTTTCTGCTGCAGGCGAAAGACTTTGATGACCGAAAGGTCTATCTCACCCTTTCGCCTGCGCGAGCCTTGCTCTTTACGCGACTGTTTCCTCAAAGCGCCGGCATTCATCTCTTGATGCTTCGTTCCTCGTCGAAACACGATAACGAATGCGAAAGGCTGCAAGTATTCGCCTTTCCGCGTTCAAATCGGTTTCTCCTCTTTCCCGCAAACTTTTACTGCGTAAAACTTTTCGGGAACCTTGTTTGCAATGCGGCGGAAAACGCGGGAGCCCTGTTGCGCCTGAAGGCGCGGTGAAGAGTGAAGTTCGGCGTTGCCGAGTGAAGAGTGAAGTTCGGCGGTGCCGAGTGAAGAGTGAAGTACGCCTGACGGCGAGTGAAGTGCAACTT
>JAFTDZ010000225.1 GCA_017453885.1 Clostridia bacterium | reverse complement strand
CCGCGTCGGTAACTTTCGTCGGAGAAGGGGCTTTCGAACATTGTACTTCTATCGAGAAGTTGACGATAGGCGCGGCGGCTACCGTGCGCGCAAAGGCTTTCAGCGGTCTTTCTTCCCTTAAGGACGTGACCATCGCGAGCGGCGCTACATTGAGCGCGAACGTTTTCGTGAACTGGTCGGACTTCCTCACCGTTCACGGCAGCGAAGACGAATTCGGTCACGCCTTTACCGGCGCTTATACTGCCGATTACGTTGCAGGCAAACCCATCAAGGCGAACATAGCGTTCGGCGCCTGACCGCAAGGATAAACTTTATAAAACAAAAACGGCTCGTCTGGTCTGATACAGTCGGGCCTTTTTCGTAAAAAAAGCGGGTTTCGCAGCGGGCGCGGCGCAATATATGGTAAAAGGAAGAAATTACCATCGCGTATTTTGTGATTTTTTAGTGAAACGTATCAAAATAATTTGATTTTTGAAATAAATGTGCTAAAATGTATTATATACCGACCAAGGGAGGAGCGAAACGCTCGAAACGGAAACATTCATGGAGCGCAAATACATATACGTTATAGTATCGGCAACTTACACCAAAGCGGCAAAAGTAATACGTTTGGCTACGAAGTCGGTTTATAATCACGTTTCTATCTCGTTCGACGAAAATATGCGGGAACTCTATTCGTTCGCACGCCTTTATTATTGCCTGCCTTTCGTGGGCGGCCCCGTAAAGGAAACATATGACAGGTTGAGCCTTAACCGGCCGGAAAACGTTTCGGTAAAAGTATATAAGATCCCCGTTAAGGCGTCGGCTTATTATAACGCTTACGCCCGCGTGCGCGAGATTTTCAGCGACGGGGAATATGCCTATAACCTTATTTCCGCATTCACTTTCCTTTTCCGCCACGGCGTGGAAAGGTATAAGACGTTCACCTGCTCCGAATTCGTTTCGCACATAATGCGTATTGCCCGCCCGGACGTTATGCCCGAAGTTGCCGACTGCAAGATCGTGCCGGACGACTTTACCCGATTGCTCGCCCCGTATGAAATTTACGGCGGCCCGCTCAACGGGTTCAACGATTTTACCGAGAGCAGCAACGAGGAATTTTTCAGCAAGATAGGTTTCGTGCCGAGATGGTTTATGACCTATAATTACATAAAAGCCCGTTACGGCAAGTCTTTCGCGAAAGGCCATTGAAATTTGAAATTATATTAAAAGCCCCGTAAATCTCACAGGATTCACGGGGCTTTGCCTTTTTATGGTTCGCTTACTTGAGTTCCGCGAAGTATTTGATGGTACGTACCATCTGGCTGGTGTAGGAGTTTTCGTTGTCGTACCAGGAAACTACCTGTACCTGATAAGTGTCGTCGTCGATCTTGGAAACCATCGTCTGCGTGGCGTCAAAGAGGGAGCCGTAGGTCATTCCGATAACGTCGGAAGAAACTATCTCGTCGGTATTGTAACCGAAGGATTCGGTAGCCTGCGCCTTCATAGCGGCGTTGATGCCTTCCTTCGTAACGTCTTTACCCTTTACTACGGCAATAAGAATGGTTGTGGAACCGGTAGCCGTGGGAACGCGTTGCGCCGCGCCGATGAGTTTGCCGTTGAGTTCGGGAATAACGAGGCCGATAGCCTTCGCCGCGCCGGTGCTGTTGGGAACGATGTTCATAGCGCCCGCTCTCGATCTTCTCAGATCGCCCTTTCTCTGCGGTCCGTCAAGAATCATCTGGTCGCCGGTGTAAGCGTGAACGGTGGTCATGATACCGGAGAGTATCGGAGCGTAGTCGTTCAGGGCTTTAGCCATGGGAGCGAGGCAGTTGGTGGTGCAGGACGCCGCGGAGATGATATTATCGTTTTTAGTGAGCGTCTTGTGGTTTACGTTGTAAACGATGGTGGGGAGATCGTTACCCGCGGGAGCGGAAATAACTACTTTCTTCGCGCCTGCGTCAACGTGCGCCTGCGCTTTCGCTTTTGAAGTGTAGAAGCCCGTGCATTCCAGAACTACGTCAACCTTGAGTTCGCCCCAGGGAAGTTCCGCAGCGTTTGCTTTGGCGTAGATGGTTATCTCTTTTCCGTCAACGATGATGGAACCGGGAGTAACTACCGTTTTTCCGTCCTCGGCGAGAACGGCGTCCTTATAATCTACGGTGTGGGTTCTGGCGTAATTGCCCTGCATGGTGTCGTACTTGAGAAGGTGGGCGAGCATCTTGGGACTGGTGAGGTCGTTGATAGCGACGACTTCATATCCGGCGGCGCCGAACATCTGTCTGAACGCGAGACGGCCTATACGACCGAAACCGTTGATTGCAACTTTTACGTTTGCCATAATAGTGTTATCCTCCAAAAAATTATAATTTTTTCTTTATCGATCCGGCGGGCGAAACCGCCGCGGCAGAAAAATTTGCCCTTTTAAGGCGATTATTTTCAAAACCATATAAGATTATACTTTTTTTTGAACGATTAGTCAACGATTTTTTTACAATTACTTGCAAATTTACTTTTTTTAATATATAATAATAGCAAATAACGTTTACGGAGGTACTTAAATCATATGAACGACCCGAGAATAAGAAAACTCGCGTACAATCTTGTCAACTATTCGTGCGCCCTCAAAAAAGGCGAAAAGGTGCTTATAGAGGCTTTCGGCGTGGAGAACGCCCTCGTAAAAGCCTGCGTTGAGGAAGCGCGCAAGATAGGCGCTTACCCCTTCGTTACCCTGCGTGACCACGCGGTGATACGCGCCATGCTGGAAAATACAGACGAAGTTCACCAAAAACTTTGGGCTAAATACGATTCTTTCATAATGGAAGATATGGACGCGTATATAGGGATACGCGGCGGGGAAAATTCTTACGAACTTTCCGACGTGCCAGCCGATAAAAACAAACTTTACGATACCCTTTACGGTCACCCCGTTCACCACGAAATAAGGGTGAAAAAGACCAAATGGGTAGTCCTTCGCTATCCCACCCCGTCTATGGCGCAACTTTCGGGAATGTCCACCGAGGCGTTTGAAGATTTCTACTTCGACGTATGCACTCTCGATTATTCTAAAATGGATAAGGCGATGGACGCGCTCAAAGCCCTGCTTGACAGAACGGATAAAGTCCGCCTTATCGCGAAGGATACAGACCTTTCCTTCTCCATAAAGGGCATCGGCAGCGAGAAGTGTTCGGGGCAGAAGAACATACCCGACGGCGAGGTGTATTCCGCCCCCGTCAAAAACAGCGTGAACGGCGTCATTTCATATAACGCTCCGTCCGTCTATAAGGGAACGAAGTTTGAAAATATCCGCCTCGAATTCAAGGACGGAAAGATAGTGAAGGCGACCGGCAATTACACCGAAAAACTTAACGAGATACTCGATACCGACGAAGGCGCCCGCTACGTTGGCGAGTTCGCCATAGGCGTGAACCCGTACGTAACCAAGCCCATGGGCGATATTCTCTTTGACGAGAAGATACGCGGCTCCATTCACTTCACCCCCGGTTGCTGTTACGACGATTGTTACAACGGAAATATTTCTTCCGTCCATTGGGATCTCGTGCTTATAATGACGCCCGAATACGGCGGCGGAGAAATTTGGTTTGACGACGTTTTGATAAGGAAAGACGGGGTTTTCGTCCTCGACGAACTCAAACCGCTCAATCCGGAAAATCTTATTTAACAACTCAACAATATCTCGCGGCGCAGGCTTTTTAAGTCTGCGTCGTAATTATATAAGGATAAGAATGGACAGAAAGATAACGCTGGAAATAGGCAAGGACTGCCTTATAATAGACTTTCTCCGCAACAGGTTTTCGGGCAGAAGAATCCATTTCCTTCGCGAAAAAGGCTGCGTTTTGCTTAACGGTGCCCCCGTTACCGTGCGGGACAGGGCGCGCGCGGGCGACCGGTTGGAACTGCTGTTTAAGGAGAACGGCTCCTTCGACTATATCCCGCAGGATCTCGGCGTTAAGATAGTTTACGAGGACGAGGACGTTCTCGTGGCGTATAAGCCGGAAGGCGTTCCGTCTATGCCCGCCGCCCCGCATTTTACCGGCAATCTGTTCAACGGGCTGAAATATCTCCGCCCGAACGACGTTTTCAGAGTGGTCACGAGGCTCGATAAAGATACTTCGGGGCTCGTTTTACTTGCGAAAAACGCCCTTTCTCACTCGATACTGCACGAGGAGATACGCTCCGTTGTAAAGACTTACGCGGCGGTTTGCGATGGCGCTGTGACCGCGCCCGTTCTGATAGACGCGCCCATAGGCAGCGACGACGGCGCCGAAAGGTTCGTTTCCGAAAACGGAAAGCCCGCTAAAACGCATATTATCGCCTCAAAACCTTTTCCGTTCGGCTCGCTGGTGAAAATTGTTACGGAAACGGGCAGAACGCACCAGATACGCGTGCATCTGGCTTATATAGGGCACCCGATAGCGGGCGACGGGCTTTACGGCAACGGCAAGGCTTTTGCCGGCGGGCACCTTCTCACGTGTTGCGGCATTGCGTTCACGCACCCCGTTTCACGCGAAAAAAGGGAAATTTCGCTCGACGGAGAGGCCGATTTACTGCGAAGAATGAAAATTTCACAATAAATTCACAAAAAAGTTTGAAAATATTCGGTAAAAAGATTGAAAAGTCTTTGATTATATGATAAAATATTTGCAGGATATATATTTATATACTTATCGAAGCGTTTTCCGCCTCGTTGCGGAATGCGTCCGTAAGGAGTTTTTATGATCAGCGATATAAACAAAAAGAGATCGATAATCACGCTCGCGCTCGCCGCAATACTGTCGGCGGCGTTGCTGTTCGGTTTCGCCCCGATAGCGAATAATGCTCATGCAGACGCGTCTGATCTCGCCTATGTGGAAAACGGCGCCCGCGCTTACGCTATAATAACGGCGGATACGAGTTTTAACGGAAGGGAAGAGATGAAGCAAGGGCTCGAGGCCGCCGCGGAAAAAGCCGGCGCATACCACACGATCCTCGCTAATTATACGGAAAATTCAACGCTTTCCGAAGCGTTTGACGCGCTCTCCGCTTACGACGGTTTCGCCACGGCGGTCGATGCGTACAACGGGCTTGTCGATAAATACGGAAAGGACGATTTTTATAAGGTCGCCGTTCCCGAAAAATATACTTACGGCAACGGTGACAAAAACACGGATATAACCGCCGAAGTCGCCGGCAGGGCGCTCGGCGACGTAAAGGCGCTCGCCGCGGGTTGGGAGAGCGCTTCCGAATACGATTACGACATCAAATACACGATAGTTTATTCCGATTTATACGGAGCGAAACACGATGTTTTCACTATATACTCCTCTTTCGTCGGCGATGCGCTGATAATCTCCGCGGAGGACGTTGACTTTATTGAAAACAGGGCGAGCAACGGCGTTGTCGATATCGTTTTCAAAATGGGCGCGACCATTACGTTCAACAACAACTCCACCGTCGGTGAACAAATTTACAATGTTCAGGCATCGCTCAAAAAAGAAACCAAAACGCAGGTGAACGGTTCCTATTCCGTTTACGACGTGAGTTTGAAAAAGGCCGATCTTAACGGGGAAGATATAACGCATTCTTTCTCCGTCGTCAAGGCGGAGGGCGACGTTTCTGTGATGACCGTAGGCGAACTCGTTTCCGAGGCTGAAGAGTTCTTTAACGCTCCCGTCCGTTCGGAAGTCCGCGACACGCACGACGAGTATGCCGCGCTTATCTCCAACAAGATAAACACCATTAAGAGCGCCGCGCACGACAAGTTTGCCGACGCCGAAAAGGATTACGACTTAACTCTCTACACCGCGGAAAACGCCGCCGCGGTGCAAAACATCTTCACAGCGGCAAAAGCCGCCGTTTCTTCCGCTGCTAAGTACGGCGATATTCCGTCCTTCAAAGAGGAAACGGACAAGGCGAAAGCAGTAAAGAACATACCCGATACTTTCACCGAAGTCGATTACGCCGATATTATATTTAATGATAAGGTATATACGGACGCCGAAAACGCGAAAGCCGTTCTGGCGATAGCCGATTACGACGGATATAACGCCGCCGTTCAGGCCGCCCTCGCAAGCGCCGCCGCCACAATAAAGGCGAACCTTGTGAACACGGCGGTTTACGACGTGAGAAAGACCGCCGAAGAAAAGGTTTCAAGCGGCAATTATTCCCCCAACCAGATAAGAGAGATAACGGGTGAGAGCCAGAAGGCGCTCAACGCCATAGAGAAAGCAGGTTACGACGTAGCGGCCATCGCCGCCGCGCGCGCCGCTTTCGATAATTTTATAAACACCACCGTAAGCGGATACCAAACGAACGCCGCGGGCAAACTTTCCGACGGGAACGTTACCGTTACCGTGGAGGACGGAAAGTTGGATTCCCGCGCGGCTCTTTCCGCTTCCACTTCTGTTGTGGATAAAGAAACCGATGAGATAGAAGAAGGCAAGAAGGCGGACGCGGCAGCGAGGAAACTTTCCGCCATAGAGGCATTTGAAATAAACGTTACCGTCGGGGGGGCCGCTGCGCTCACCGAGTCCGACGGAACGACCAAATACAACGTTTCCGTTAAACTCACCGACGAAACGTTGGAAAAAATAAAGGGCAAGGACGTTGATCTCTCGTCGTTTTTAGTGGCGTATTTCGACGCGAACGGCCGTATCGAAACTTATGAAACAACGCTTGAATTCGTTATGAAAGACGGTTCTACCGTAACATACGAAGGAAAGAGCGTAGAATGGGACAAAATAGCGGAGGGACATATAATGTTTACCACAATGCATTTCAGTACATATTACTTAATGGGTAATACGTCTAATCTGGCGCTTTCGAGGCTCACCGGCCTGCTTGCCGGCTTTGCCGAATCCGAAACGCTCAAGTACCTGCTAATCGGTCTGGCGGCTCTCGTCGGCGTGATTCTTCTGTTTATAATCATCGCCTACTTCTGCTCGATCGGCACGGTTTACAAGATCAAATTCAAGACCAACGGCGGTAAGAAGGTAAGATCCATACACAGAAAGTACGGCAGAAAGTTGCCCGAACTCAAACCTTCCGAGAAAGAGGGATACGTATTCGGCGGTTGGTATATAGATAAGACCTTGAAGTACGAATTCAACAGACTCGTGATGCCGAGGGCGAACACCGTTCTCTACGCGAAGTGGTGCGAACCCGCCGCGGAAGAACCGGTTGCCGAGACCGCAGGCGGAAACGAAGCCGCGCTCGTCGCTTATTACGACAGGCTCCGCGCAAAACTCGCTTCCTACAAGAAGGAAATTGCCGAGGGCGAAAAATCTTACGTTGAAAAGGTCGTTCTCGCAAAACTCTTCGCTGAGAACGAGGAGATCAAGTTGCAGGTCAGAACCGAACTCGATTATATTAAGGATAAAGACGGAAAGGCTTACGTCGTTCCCGAAGAGGAAAAATTCGAGGAAGTTTCCGTTACCGACGACGCGTCGTTTGACGCAGCCGTTGGCGCCATCGAGAAGATGGCGAACGTGAACGGCCTCGTCCGCAACGAGGAGAACGTCGCGCTCGAACCTTCTACCTACGAAGACATAAAGAACGTTTACGAATACAGCGTAAACTACAGCGAAGTTGCCACTTATGCCGAGAGATACAGCGCTCTCCGCGCGTACGCTTCGTCTTACACGGTGGCGGACGAGGAAAAGGCGGAAGCCGGTAAACTCGTGTTCGAACTCGTTCCGGGCGAAAACGAAACGCTCGCGCTCGGGTTTGCGTTCTGCACGGATAAATATTCCGATATACTCACCGAAAAGGAAGGCGGCGAACTCAATAACGTTTACTGCGTGACCGAGGGTGAAAATATGTTCGTTGCGCTCGAACTCGTTTCGAGAGTGATGGAAGAAAACGGCCTCGCCATAGCCGAGACGACAGAAACCGAAACGACCGCTTACGACGTTGCCGAAACCTATCAATACAGAATAGCCGCCGAAGAACTCACTCTTGCCGAAATGTTCAGGCAGTTCAGGCTTTACGTAACGTCCTTCGCGCTCTACGCCGACGGCGAGGTTGACAGGTCTGCCGACGGCAAAGTGGTGGTCAAAGCGCAACTTCTCGAGGATAAGGTAGAAGCGACGCTCGATCCCGACGGAAACGCCGAAGACATCTCCTTCTCCTGCAACGAATGCTTCGCTGCCGCGAAGGAAAAAGTTGCCGCTATGCTCGGCGGATACGGCTTCGAGTATGCGGAAGCCGCTGAGGAGAGAGAACTCGTCGAAGCGGACAGATTCTGCTATAAGATCAAATTCCCCGAACCTCTCACTGCCAAGGAACTTCTCGGCAAGGTAAGGAATCTCGTTAAGGGGTACGCTATGTTCGCTGATGAAAACGCCGAACCCGACAGAACGCACGAAGGCGTTGTAGTTGTCAAAGCGGTCACTACCGAAGAAGAAGTAAAAGTTACCGTCGATCCCGATGCGGAAGCGCAGGAATTCGTGGTTAAGGCGGAAGAAGATCTTCCCGCGGTAGAAGAGGCGGTTGCCGTAACTATGGCTAAATACGGTCTGGAACCCGATCCCGATTACGTTCCTTCCGATGAAGAATTAGAAGGCGACAGTTTCGGTTACAGAAT
>JAFTDZ010000224.1 GCA_017453885.1 Clostridia bacterium | reverse complement strand
TACAAACGCCTCTCGGTGAATGTATAAAACGGTCGCGTTAAACAGGGCTCCCGCGGAGATTTTACAAAAATATCCGTGGGAAAGAGGAGCAATCGGCTTTAACGCAGAAAGGTGAAAACCTGCAACCTTTCGCGTTATATTCCGCATTGCGACGACGTCATTCTGAACAGGCTTGCCTGTGAAAAATTTCTATTCTTTTTGTCAGCATTTTTTATCCGTCATTTCGACTGAACAAAGTGAACGGAGAAATCCGACCTATATTACAGAAACAGCCGGATCTCTCCGCTCCGCCTTGTCGGCTACGGTCGAGATGACGATATGTGGCGAGAAAGAATCTCCGCTAAAACACAGAGATTTTTCACTCCGTTCGGAATGATAAATTACATTCTTCACCATTCATTTTTCACTTTTCATTTATACGGACGTATTTCCGTCGGTACAATGTACGGCGCAATTTGAAGGAACGGCGTCCCGATAGGTACAAATAACGGGTTTTGCGGTGTATGCCGCTTGTTTTCAGTTGATTATTGAAGTAAAGTGTGTTATAATTACAATAAATCAAAGTTATCGTGGGGCTTAATGTTCAATTTAGAAACTACGGTTGAAAAATCAAAGGCAAAATATATGAATCCCGTCGTGCTCGCTTATATAGGAGACGCGGTTTATTCGCTTTACACGAGGGAGAAACTCGCCCTTTTGAAAGACGCGAAGGTATCGGAAATACACCGCATGGCAAACGAAGAAGTGCGCGCCACCGCGCAGGCGGAATTTGCAGAAAAGATTCTGCCCGTTCTGACGGAAGAAGAAGCGGATATTTACCGCCGCGCACGCAACGCTAAAAAAGGCACCCGCGCCAAAAGCGCCACCGTTGCCGAATACAATAAATCCACGGGGCTTGAAGCGTTGCTCGGCTTTCTTTACGTTACGGGCGAACACGAAAGATTGAATTTTTTACTTAATTTTAACGAGGAAATATGAAAATAGAAGGCAGAAACGCGGTTTTGGAAGCGGTGAAATCGGGCAAGACGATAGACCGCGTTATGGTAAGAAACGGGATGAGGGACGAAGCGTCCCGATCTTTGACCTCGGCGATAAAATCGGCGGGCATAAAAGTGCATTTCGTTGATAAAATAACCATAGATAACGAGAGCGTTACGGGGAAGCATCAGGGCTTTATAGCGTTTGTTACCGATTACCGTTACGCGGAAATAGAGGATATTATAAAAAACCCGAAAAGCGGCTCTCCGTTCATTGTAGTGCTTGACGGGGTAGAAGACCCGCACAACCTCGGCAGCGTGATAAGGGTTTGCGAATGCGCCGGAGCGGACGGGCTTATCATAGGCAAGCACCGCAGCGCCGCGGTTACCGAAACGGTAATGCGCATTTCCGAGGGGAGCGCAAACCATCTTAAAATTGCGCGCGTGGGCAATATAAACGCCGCGGTGGAATTTCTGAAGAAGAACGGCGTATGGGTTTACGCGGTGGAACTCGGCGGCGAAGATATTTACAAAACCGACCTGACCGGCCCGCTCGCCCTCGTTATAGGCGGCGAAGATACCGGAGTGAACAGGTTGACGCTTGAAAAATGCGATAAAACGGTGACCATTCCGATGATGGGCAAGGTCAATTCGCTCAACGCGTCGGTAGCGGCGGGCGTAGCCGTGTTCGAAGGGGTAAGACAGAGAAGATGAATAGTTTTAAGGAACATTCTTTAGAAGAACTCGTCGCGCTTTACCGCGGGGGGGATTACTCCGTAGACAACGAGATAATAATCAAGTGTTCGTATATAGTAAAGAGAGTTTCGCGCAGGTATTTTCTTATCGGCGCTGATACGGAAGACGTTTATCAGGAAGGTTTACTCGGGCTTCTTAACGCGATGCGTACTTACGACGAAAGCAAAGGCAGTTTTACCTATTACGCCTATCTGTGCGTAAATTCCGCCGTTATAACCGCGGTACGGCGTTATGCGGGCGTAAAAAACGAGCCGCTTAACAAGGGCTTGCCGCTTACAACGCTCGATGGTAGCGCGTCCTTCGTAGACCCCGAACAGATATACATAGAGGGGGAAAACCGCCGAGAACTCGTTTCAAATATAGAAAACGAACTTTCCCCGATGGAGAGGAAGATACTTTCGCTGTATCTGAAGGGGCTGTCCTATTCGGAAATAGAGGAAAAGACGGGCAAGCCCTTCAAATCGGTGGATAACGCGTTGCAGAGAATAAGAAGGAAACTGCGCAAATTGATGTAAAAAGAGGTAAATAATGGCTTATTTGGCATTATACAGAAGGTTTCGCCCGCAAGGCTTCGAAGGGCTTATCGGGCAGGAACATATAGTGAAAATTTTAAGGAATCAGATAAATTCCGGCAAGATAGGCCACGCGTATCTGTTCTGCGGAGCGAGGGGCACCGGCAAGACGACGGTCGCCAAGATTTTCGCCCGCGCGATAAACTGCCTGCATCCCGAAAACGGCTCGCCCTGCGGAAAGTGCGAAGTGTGCGAAGGGCTTAAAGATCCTTCCAACATGGATATTCTGGAGATGGACGCCGCTTCTAACAACGGGGTGGACGATATCCGCGAAATGCGGGATAAAATTCAGTATCCGCCGGTCGTAGGCAAGTACAAAGTTTATATTGTGGACGAAGTGCATATGCTGTCGCCCGCGGCTTTCAACGCGCTTTTGAAAACGTTGGAAGAACCGCCCGCGCACGCCGTGTTCATCTTCGCCACTACCGAAGTGCATAAGATCCCGCAGACTATACTTTCAAGGTGTATGCGGTTCGACTTCAAACTGATAGCGCAGAAGGAACTTTCCGCCCTGCTCGCGAAGGTTTTCGACGAAACCGGCAAGGAATACGACGCCGCCGCTCTCGACGCGATAGCCCGCGCCGGCGAGGGGAGCGCGAGAGATACCCTTTCGATAGCCGATATGTGTTCGTCTTATTCGGTGGGGAAATTAACTTATGCCGACGTGCTTGAGGTTCTCGGCGCGGCGGACAAGGGCAAGGTGCTTGACCTTACGGAAAAAATTATAGCCGGCGATACGGGCGCGGCGATAGAGATAGTGAACGACCTCGCCATGCTCGGGAAGAATATGGGCGTTCTCGCGAGCGATATTGCCGCAACGATAAGAGATCTCACCATTTGCGCCACGGCGAAGAACGCGAACGATATACTTTCCCTGCCGGCTGACCGTTTTGAAAGGTATTTGCAAGTCGCCCGCGGGTGCGACGGGCACAGGTTGCTCAGGCTTATAGATATATTCACGTCGCTCGATAACGCGTTCCGCTATTCCACCCATCCGAGAATAGTTCTCGAAACCGCCGTGATAAAGGCTTGCAAGCCTGAGAGCGATTACGATATAGAGGCGCTTTTATCCCGCATGGTGGAACTTGAAAAGAGTGTGGCAAGCGGGAATTTCCACGCGGAGAAAGCGGATAGCAAACACGAAGAAGCGC
>JAFTDZ010000223.1 GCA_017453885.1 Clostridia bacterium | reverse complement strand
GTGCGGTAAAACACACATTATCCACATAGAAAAGGCTCTGCGTAAGTACGAGGGCGCTTACCCCTTCACCGCGAACGCCTTTGCAAAAACCACTTCCGCAGAGTACATAAACAGAGAGGACGATTCGGGCGACGAGGGGCTCAGAACGAGCAAACTTCAATACCACCCGATAGAAATTCTGAATAAATACACCGTTAGCGTTCTTTCCCCGCAGGACAAGATCGGAGCTTTGCCTACGCTGACCGTAGGGGATCTCACTCTCTCGGCGCTCACAAATAGCGACGCGCGCCGTTACTTCGACCTGAATACGGACGACGAAAACAACAAATTTTGGGGTTACGATTACAGAAAAGACATAAAAGAACCTACCCCGCAAGCGTTTGCGGATATGGTTGAAAAAGATTTCAAACGAAAAACTTCCTTTTCCTTCGCCGTTCGCAAGGGCGGCGAATTGATAGGAGAGGCGGTGTTTTACGATTTTCGTTTCGGCGGCTCGTGCGAATTGGGTTTGAGATTCTTCCCCGAATATCAGGGCAAAGGTTACGGCAAAGCCGTATATAAACGCGTTGCCGACTACCTTTTATATGAAGTCGGCATGAAGAAAATAGCGGCGCGTTGCTACGTACAAAACGCCGCGTCGAGAAAGGTCATTTTGTCGTCCGGGTTTGTTCAGACGGGCGAAAAAGGCGAGATGCTATACTTTGAAAGAACGGCGTAAAATCGCCGTTTTTGCTTGTTTTAGGGGGCTAATTTAATTTTTGGCGGATAAAACTTCGCCGGAGAACGCGTCACGATACAGCAGATAATACCCGCCTGCGGGCGCGCCGCACGGCACGAAATACGCCGCGCCGTTAAACTCTTTCGGCTGTTTTTTATCTTCAGGAGAGGGCACGCCGAAAATAACGTATTCGGGTTTTCCGTTCTCTTTCGTTTCACCAACAACGTAATATTTGTTTTCCGAATAAATTATTTTTACGAACGTTCCGCCCGTCACGGCTTTTTCAAGATCCTTTTCGTGCGGAAACTTATAAAACAACTCCGAAAGAACGTTCTTTATCTCCCCGTAATATCCTTCGCCTTCCCGCTCTCCGCCTGCGTTTGCGCCCGCGCCGCCTTTATTTTCATTATATATAACCTTCTCTCCCGTTGCCGTTTTGCGGTCTGCCGCCTTTGCTGAAGCGTTCTCACCCGCCTTAAAAACACGTGCCCAATCATTGTCGCCAACCTCTTTGTTTTTTAATATGTGCCCTATATCACGCATTATCGCGTTGTTTTCTTTGAAATAATCCGTTTCCGCAATGGCGTAATCATCATATTCCGCATCTTTTTCGTTTGTAAATTTTGAATACCGATCGATAAGCGCCCGCTTAAAGGAAGCGCCTCTGCCCGTCTCGCCGTAAAAGGCGAGAGCGCCGTTTTCAAACACACCTATGCCGAGGGGATCGCCGTCGAATATAAATTCCGCCTTCCCGTCTTTCAGCGGCGAAAATACAGCGGCTTTACCGTCGGTTATTCCGACAACGCCGTTCTTTTTTATTCCAACCGTTATCGCCCTCCCGTTCCGCGCGATCTCCGCGGCGGCAAGTTCGCGTTTTCCGCCCGCGCCGCCCCTCGCGAGAACAATGGATCTCTTGATCAACACTCGCTATCTCCCCAGCGGAAACTTCCGCTTATCATTATATATATTGCGCGGCGGCGTAAATAAGAACTTTCGGTAAAATATTTCCCTTTTTTGTCGTTTTTCTATTCCTTGCTATAACGGTTGACATTTTCTTCCTTTCAATGTATAATTGATAATGCGACATAATTGAATATTTTTTCTGATATTGATAAACTTCTTTGGTAGAAGTGTATCTTTTTTCGCGTTACAAACTATCAATATCAGTAATTTTTGTAATTCAATTGTGTCGCAGCAAGCGAAGAAGGCATTCTACAAGTGCCGTTGCGTTTGCAGCGGCATTTTCTTTTCTTCTCAATACTTTTACAAGGAATATGTAATATGGCTCAAGTTTTTCACTACATCTTTACGGAATTACCTCTTTGGATAGTCGTTTTGGCTATACTCGGAATAATAGGAATAGTTGCGACGGTTATTTCCGCTGTTGCGACGAATAAATCGAGCAACGATTGTATGTCCGGCTTGAAAAAGAGCGGGTTCGTTCCGGACAAAATAATTTACAACGATGATGATACTTCCTTTTTTGCCGTAAATTACGATAACAAAAAATTCTGCATTTATATATAAAAGACAAACGGGCGCTGATTTTTGATTTCGCCGCGCTCGTTGATTATGAAATCGTTGAGATGAAAAAAACTTTCGTTCAAGGTACAGAGGGGAGAGCGTTTTTGGGCGCTTTGCTGTTCGGTCCTATCGGCGCAATAATCGGCGCGTCGGGCGACAGAGAAATATACGAAGTTCTAAGCGGTATTACCTTCAAATTCATTTTGTCGGATAAAAACACTCCTTCGTTTCTATTCAAAATCACTTCGGAAGTTATTTCTTGTGACAGTTCCGATTTCGATATAATAAAAGAAAAAGTTTTTAATTTGGAAACGATATTAAAAAAAATAATAATCTCCTCTGCGAATACGGAAAGACTACTCTACGGAAAAAGCCAAAAACCGTTAAGAGAGCAATTGAGCGAACTTAAAAGTCTGTACGACGAGGGGTTGATAAGCAAAGACGTTTACGACGACGCTCAAAAAAACTTGTTGCGTTCCTGAGTTTTTTCGGCGGGAAATAGGAGCCTTTCCCGCTTTTATTTTACTTTTGGACTTTTTATTTTCACTAAACGACCGTTTGCGGATATATTACGCTTGACTTTTATATTTTATTATTCTAAAATATAATCGGAGTAATTTGGGCGTAAATTTTTTTGTGTGTTGTTTTACGTTCAAAAAGACATCGAAAAAAATAATTTTTATATACGAGGTGCAACAATGGCAAAGATCAATCTTGAAAAATACGGCATCACCGGCGCTAAAGAGATCGTTTACAATCCCTCTTACGAAATGCTTTTCGAAGAAGAAACAAAACCCGAACTCACAGGTTACGAGAAAGGACAGGTCAGCGAACTCGGCGCGGTGAACGTAATGACCGGCATTTACACCGGGCGTTCGCCTAAAGACAAATTCATCGTCGTTGACGAAAACTCCAAGGACACCGTATGGTGGACTTCGGAAGGATACAAAAACGACAATCACCCCGCTTCCGAAGAAACCTGGAAAGCGGTGAAGGAAATAGCCGTTAAGGAACTCAGCAACAAGCGCCTTTTTGTTGTGGACGCTTTCTGCGGGGCCAACAAGGATACCCGTATGGCGGTACGCTTTATAGTGGAAGTTGCCTGGCAGGCGCATTTCATCAAAAATATGTTCATCGTGCCTACGGAAGAAGAACTCAAGAACTTCGAGCCGGACTTCATAGTTTACAACGCTTCCAAGGCGAAAGTCGAAAATTATAAAGAACTCGGCCTCAATTCCGAAACGGCTGTGGTATTCAACATAACCAGCCGCGAACAGGTAATAATCAACACCTGGTACGGCGGCGAAATGAAGAAGGGCATGTTCTCCATGATGATCTATTATCTGCCCTTGAAAGGCATCGCTTCCATGCACTGCTCCGCGAATACCGACATGAACGGCGAAAACACCGCGATATTCTTCGGCCTTTCCGGCACGGGCAAAACCACACTTTCCACCGATCCCAAGCGTTTGCTTATCGGCGACGACGAACACGGGTGGGACGATAACGGCGTGTTCAACTTCGAAGGCGGCTGCTACGCGAAGGTCATCAACCTCGATAAGGAAAGCGAGCCGGACATCTACAACGCCATCAAACGCAACGCCCTTCTGGAAAACGTTACGCTCGACAAAAACGGAAAGATAGATTTCGCCGACAAGAGCGTTACCGAAAACACCCGCGTTTCCTACCCCATAACCCATATAGAAAAAATAGTTCGCCCCGTTTCTTCCGCTCCCGCGGCGAAGAACGTTATATTCCTCTCGGCGGACGCGTTCGGCGTTTTGCCTCCGGTTTCCATACTCACGCCCGAACAGACGCAGTATTACTTCCTCTCCGGCTTCACGGCTAAACTTGCCGGAACGGAACGCGGCATCACCGAGCCCACGCCTACATTCTCCGCTTGCTTCGGTCAGGCGTTCCTCGAACTCCACCCGACCAAATATGCCGAAGAACTCGTTAAGAAAATGCAAAAGAGCGGAGCGAAGGCTTACCTTGTGAACACCGGCTGGAACGGCACCGGCAAACGTATTTCCATAAAGGATACCCGCGGTATAATAGACGCCATTCTGGACGGATCCATCAACACCGCCCCCACAAAAACGGTGCCTTACTTCAACTTCGAAGTTCCCACGGCTCTCCCCGGAGTGGATCCGAAGATCCTCGATCCGAGAGATACTTATGCCGACGTTTCCGTTTGGGAAGAAAAGGCGAAAGACCTTGCCGGAAGGTTCGTAAAGAACTTTGAAAAGTACACCACCAACGAGGCGGGCAAAGCCCTTGTAAAAGCCGGCCCCGAGGCGTAAAACTTTTTATAGTTCGTTTTTTTGATAATTTTGCCCTGCGGAAAATTTTTTCGCAGGGCTTATTTTTTATAAAAACCGCCTTTTTCTCACGTTATCGGCATTTTTTATCAGGAATAAGGTGCGGGGGAGCGTTTCGGAAGGTTGACAATATCATAGCGTTATATTATAATATTCTTATAAAATTTAATTTCTTTGTCACACTTTCGCGTTTTTAACAGTCTATATATTGAAGGAAATTTATTGACAAGGAGAAATTATTGTGAAAAAGGCCGTTTGTTTTATTCTGTCGCTCGCTTTCCTGTTTCTCTGCGGATGTTCTTCCGCATACGAAGGCGACCGCATAGGCAAAAAAGGCGTCGGCGAAACCGACGGAAATACTTTGACCGAAAATTTGAAAAGCGGGAAGGACGTTTATTACGATTACGTGGCTAAATTAGTGAACGACTGCGACGACAACGCCCTGTTCGCTCCCGCGCCGCTGTACCTTGCGCTCGGTATGCTTATGAACGGAGCGGCGGGGGATACGCTCGCGGAGATGGAAAACGCGCTTGGCAAAACTAAAACGGTGAACGAATTCTCGCTCGCATTAAGGCAAAAAGTGGCCGAAAACGCTAAAAAAACGCAAGCGTCGATCGCAAATTCGCTTTGGACGAGGAAAGATTTCACCGTAAAAGACGCTTATTTAAGCGAAGTATCGAATTATTACGCGCCGGATATTTTCTCCGTGAATTTCAACGACGAGACCGCCGCGAAAATAAACAAGTGGGTGAGCGACAGCACGAACGGAAAAATAAAGAAGATAGTGGACGGCTTCGATTATGAACCCGCAATGCTGTTATTGAGCGCGCTGTATATCAAGGGCGACTGGGTGAATGCGACCGATTACACCGTGACGAAGAACTTTACCAATGCGGACGGAACGGTTTCTTCCGCGGAGTTTTTCGGCGGGAATTCCAAACTTTACGTTTCGGAAAACGCTTACGGAATAAAACGCTTTATGGACGACGGATGGTTTATGGCGGCGATCCTTCCGAAAGAGGGCGTAAATTTCAGCGATTATATCGATAATTTTACGGGGAATGAACTCGATACCCTGTTCACACAGACGGACGAGCGCGGCGCCACTTATTCTTTCCCGGAATTTGAAAACGAAAACGATATTATGCTCGGCGACGTATTGAAAAATATGGGCATGAACAGTATGTTT
>JAFTDZ010000222.1 GCA_017453885.1 Clostridia bacterium | reverse complement strand
TCGATCCAACTCATTCCGAAAGATATCCAGGTAACGAGGTTGAAACCGAATACACCGATCAGAAGCCAGTTGAGCGCGCCGATGATCGTCAAAATCAATGCGATAACGCTGAATACGTTAAAAGTTTTCATTTCCACATACCTCCTGCGTTTATTATGCGGAATAATTCCTTTATTATGCGGCGTGGCGGCATTTTTCGGAAACGCGCGTAAACTTTATAAAACCTCGTATAACGCTGGCGGCATCTTCGTTATTTTCACGCACGCGTCAAGCGCGCCTTCCGCAAAGACATCTCTCGAAAACGCCGAGTGTTTTATTGTTATCTGTTCGTTTTTGCCCGTAAAGATTATTTCGTGTATGCCCGCAATATCGCCGCCTCGCGCGGAAATTATTTCCGCTCCGCCGAGTACGTCGCTCAAGGCGAGCGCGGTGCCGCTCGGCTTATCCTTCTTTTTGCTGCCGTGCATTTCCGCAACGGTAATATCGAACCCGTCGAGCAGTTTTTTAAGTTCGGGCAAAATTTTAATTACGGAATTTATCCCGCGGGAAGTATTCGGCGAAAAGCATACGGGTATCCGCTTCGCCGCTTCCGCTATCGCATGTTTTTGTTTTTCGTCGTGACCGGTCGTGGCGATCACTAACGCGCAACCGTTTTCTTCCGCGAAAGCGAGTAAGGAAGGCAGGGCGGAAGGCGAGGAAAAGTCTATCACCGCGTCAACCCGACAATTTACTTCGGACAGATCTGAATACACCGGGCAATCGAATTTTCCAAAAACGTGCTTGTCCACGCCGCAGGCAACGTTTACGTCTTTCCGCCTTTCGGCGGCGGCATAAACCGCGTTGCCCATCTTGCCGTTTATTCCGTGAATAAGAATATCGATCATAATATCTCCTTTATTTTTTCGCCGAGCGCCCGTTTGATTTTTTCGCCGTTTTTGCGCGAAACAGGGCACATAGGCAGTCTTAACTCGTTTTTTGCAAGGCGCAGGAGCGACAGCGCGTACTTTATCGCAACGGGGTTTGTTTCCGAATAAAGCGCGCTTAAAAGTTCCGCGTAAGAGAGGAATAGTTCTTCCGCTTCGCCCGCGTTACCGTTTTTTATAAGCGTAATTATTTCCGAAAAGAACGCCGGCAAAACGTTTGCCGCCGCGCTTATAAGCCCCGCCGCGCCGAGGGAAAGCGCCTTCGTGGTGAGAAAATCGTTTCCGCAAAAAAGCGCAAATTCTTCCCACGCGAACTCCGCTATCCGCTCAAGTTTTTTTTCGTCGTCGCCGGCGGCTTTCACGCCGACTATATTCGGCAGTCCGCTCAACTTGTATATAGCGTCAACGCTTATCTGAACGCCCGCGCGCGAGGGTACGTCGTATAGTATAACGGGCAGGGGCGCCGCGTCCGCCACGGCGCAAAAATGGGCGATAATACCCGATTCAGGCGGTTTATTGTAATACGGGCAAACGGAAAGCACACCGCTCGCGCCGAGAAAGCAAGCCCGTTTCGTCCGTCTTACCGCGTCGGCGGTGCAGTTGCTCCCCGCGCCCGCTATCACGGGCAGCCCGCCTGCGTTTTCAAGGCAGAACAAAATCATTTCGTCCTTTTCTTTCTCCGAAAGCGTCGGGCTTTCGGCGGTAGTTCCGAGGCACACGTAACCGTCCGCTCCGCCTTCCTTGCAATACTCCATTATCTTTCCGAGCGAAACGTAGTCGATTTTTCCTTCCGCAAACGGTGTAACGAGCGGCACTATTAGTCCGCCGAACTGATTTTTCATAATTCTCCCGCCCGCCGCGCTTTCGTATTTTGCGGCGGATAATTCCCTTTTGCTATATATTTTATGCCGAACGGAAAAGAAAGTTTATATTTATTTAACAAAAAAGCGTTATAATCGTTTGAGAAATTTTTCGTAATATAGTATTATATATATTACAAGTTATTATGTATCGGCGCGGCGAAAGTGAAAAACGCCGCCGAGGAGAAGAGATGGCAAAGAGAAAAGGCTTTATGGCAAGGCTCATAGAGGGGCCGGAAAGATCTGAAAACTACGCGAGGTCAACGCTCCCGTCCAACCGCTGGCAACTCGGTTGGGACATATTCAAAACTAATTTTTCCAAATTATTCCTTTTGAATTTATTGCTCGTCGTATTCACCGTTCCGATCATATTGATCTTATTCATGCGTTCGGGCAGCGTCAGTTACGAGGCGGGGCAGATCCCGTTTGACAGTTTTATGTCATACCCGTATATCGGCTCGCTCAACGGTCAGGTCGAATACATTCAGATAAGGGCTAACCTGAGTACGCTCATCTTCCTGCCGCTCACGGCGATAATTCTCTCCGTGGGGCTTTCGGGCGTTCTTTATATCATAAGGAACATGGTGTGGACGGAAGGCGTTTTCGTCGGCAGCGATTTCTGGCGCGGCGTAAAGGCGAACTTTTTCGTGGTGGCAGGCACCTTGCTTTTATACTCCGTAATTCTTTTCGGCGGTATAATGTCGCTTTCCATGGCGGATTTTTTGATAAAAACCGGTTCCGGCAACGCGGTTCTTCTCACTATAACCAAAGTCGTTACCTACGTTATGCTCGCGCTCACAACAATGATGGCGATGCATATGCTTACTATGTCGGTAACTTATAAACTTTCCTTCTTCAAACTTATAAGGAACGCGTTTATACTTACCGTATCGTTGCTCCCTACGAATATCTTCTTCCTCGCGTTCTCTTTTGCAACGCTCCTCTTGTATCTTATCTCGCCGCTCATCGGCGGGCTTTCCTTCGTTATAATCGGCTTTACGGGCGGCCTTCTCGTGTGGACGGATTACAGCCATTGGATATATGACAGATTCATAAACGACAAAGTGCCCGGCGCAAAAAAGAACCGCGGCATCTACGAAAAACCGGGCAAGGAAACCTTCGGCGACGAACTTTCCGGCTACGGCGAACAGTCTTTCGATACCGTCTATCTCAACAAGCGCCCCGTAAAACCCGTAACCGATTACGACGTGGAGATAGCCGAACTCCCGCAGTCCTACGGCAGGGACGATCTCAAACGCCTCGAGGAAAGCAAAGAGGCTATGCGCCGCGACAGCGACAAATACGTTGAGGACGTTCTCTCCGGTAAGATAAAGCAGGACGAGGACCTTTCCGCATATCAAGCGGACGGCGAAAGCGACGACGCCGAAACTTCGCCCGATGCGGACGGCGATGAAGAATAAGGCGTATTCCGCGCTCGCCGGCGTTTACGAAAGGCTTATGGAAGTCGATTACGACGAGTGGGCGAAATACGTAGCGGATAACGTAAAAAAGTACGCGTCCGGTTCGAGCGGGGCGGACGTCGGCTGCGGCAGCGGAGCCTTCACGAGGAGATTCCGCCGTATGGGCTTCGACGTTTACGGTTGCGACCTGAGCGAGGAAATGCTTACCGTAGCCGCGCGCCTTTCTCGGGAAGAGGGGCTCGATATAACCTTTGTCCGTCAGGACGCGCGCGTTTTTACTTCTCCTCGCCGCCTTCACTTCATAACAGCGCTCACGGATTGCGTCAATTATCTTAACGCCGATGATATGAAGAAGGCATTCAAAAGGTTTGCAAAGTCGCTTGTGAAGGGTGGCGTACTCTTTTTCGATATATCGAGCGAATACAAACTGAAAAGCGTTATAGCGGATAATATGTTCGCCGGCGATTATGACGACTACGCCTATCTTTGGTTCAACCGCCCGTTCGGCGGCGGCGTGGAAATGGATATAACGCTGTTTAACCGAGAGGAAAACGGACTGTTTTCGAGGAAGGACGAACATCACGTTCAATATATACATACAGAGGCTGAAGTTACCGCCGCGCTCTACGATGCGGGGTTTGAAGTTATTTCAGTAGAAGGGCACCTCGGCGCGCCCGTAAAGGACGACTGCGAACGTTTGAATTTTATCGCGGCGCGGCGTTAAAAGTCCCCTAAATCACACATTATACCCTATATCGGGTTTATTATATCTCGCTGCGGGAGGTCGCTTGCGTAAAATATGGGCAGAGCGTTAAGGGCTTTGATATTCGACGGGCAAATATCCCTGACCGTTATGGACACGACGGATATAGTCCGTCAGGCAATAGAATTTCATAAACTTTCCCCGCTTTCGGCGGCGGCGCTCGGCAGAACGCTCACCGCGGGCACTTTTATGTCGCTCAACCTTAAAAACGACGGGGATAAATTTTCCGTCACTGTCAAGGGGAACGGCGTGGGCGGCAGCATAGTTGTATGCGGCAATTCCGCCCTTGAAATGCGCGGCATGATAGATAACCCGCGCGCGGTGCTTCCCTTAAAGCCCAACGGCAAGTTGGACGTTGCCGGTTGCGTTGGAACTTCCGGCAGGATAACCGTCCTTCGCGATATAGGGCTTAAAGAGCCTTACGGCGGCAGTTGCCCGCTCGTTTCGGGCGAACTTGCGGAAGATTTCGCCGCGTATTACACTTACAGCGAACAGCAGCCCACGGCGATGTCGCTCGGCGTTCGGATAGGCGTGGATTACGATTGCGTAGGCGCGGGCGGCGTGGTGCTTCAGACGATGCCCGGGTGCGAAGATAAGACCATAGCGGCTGCCGAAGAACTTATCGGCAACTTTGCGAATATCAGCGGAATGATTGAGAACTACGGGCTTGACGGCATTGCGGAAAGGTATTTCAAAGGAGTTGCTTTTACCGAATATTTCCCGAAATATAAGTGCATATGCGGCAGGGAATATATCGAGCGCGTACTTCTTTCCATGGGAGAAAAAGAACTGCGCGACGCCGTAAAAGAACAGGGCAAAATAGAAGTGCAATGCCACTTCTGCGATAAAAAATATACTTTTTCTCCCGAAGACGTGGATAAAATTCTTGGTGAAGCGCGTGAATAAATTATTGAAGTTCGACAACGGCGCGAACAGATTAAAAACGGTTGCGGAAAAACGTCGCGACGAGGGCGATATACTCGGCGCTGTTTCCGCGTACCGCTCGGTGCTTGAAAAGTCGCCGTTCGATTACGACGCGAACGCCGACCTCGCCGAACTTTACGCCGAGGCGGATCTGTGTATGGAAGCGGCGAATTGTTGGTTCAGGGCGCTTTCCGTCGCCGCGGATAAATACGAGGAAGCGAGGGCGTATAACGGCCTCGGCGCGGCGCATTATTTCCTCGGTATGGATCTTCTTGCCCTGCATTATTTCGGAAAGCAACTCTCGCTCGATCAGGAAACCGATTACGAATATAACGACGTTATTGAGGATATACAGGACGAAGCCTACGACGAGAACGAACGCCGCCCGTACTTCGTGGTTTACGATAAGACGAAGGACGACGAGGGCGAAAAGAGTATCAAACGCGCCCGCGCACTCATAGAGGAAGGCAAGTTGAACGAGGCGCTCACCTCTCTCACGCAGATAAAGGACGACAGCCCGCATTTCGTAAGATCGCTCGAGATGATCGCGTTCGTGCTGTTCCTTCAGGGCAAGTACGAAACCGCCACCGAAATAGCGGATCATATTCTGTATCTGGACGGAAACAATTTTCGCGCGCGGTACGTTTTGTGCAGTTGTCTTTACGGCAAAGGCGAAACCGAAAAGAGCGAAGTGTTTTTCAAACAACTCGTCGCGGAGGCCGAAGAGAAGTTCGACGAGGAACGTTACCTTCATATGATAATGCTCTCTCTGGATACTTCGCACGAGAGCGTGGCGTTGCGGTTTATAGAGAGGGTGCTTGAAGAAACGCCTTACAATCTCAACGTACTCTACGTTCGCGGCCTCGTAAAATACAACCTCGGCGATGTCGAAGGTTGCCGCGCCGACCTTAAAAAGGTACTCGTTTTCACGGATAATGCCGTCGTGAGGGATAAACTTTCCGTTGCGGGCAAGGCGGAAGGCGAACGGCCGGATCGGATAGAATACGAGTTCGACCTGAAAGAGAGCGAAGTAAAATACCGCGTAGAGGAACTCAACAAGAGGTTCGACGCCCTTCGGGAATCCGGCTCCATATCCTTCGAGGATATCCGCGAACATTGCGATTGCATAGTCAAATGCCGTTTCGGCGACCTTTTCGCCGTGGGTATGCAGATGGGGCTCGCCGTGGACGCCCGCCGCACGCACGAGTATCTTAAGGAACTTCTGCTCGACGTTTCCGTGTCCGACGAGATAAAATGCAGCATCTTAAGGGAGTACCTTACTTTGGGCGTAAATATGCCGATAAAGTGCGTTACAGCCCACATTTATAAAGAATTTACCCTTTCCCGCTACGAGTTTAACGGCTTTGCGGCGGAACTTTTCAACGAAGTTTACGCGATAGCCGCGGCTTGCCTGTATATGGTTGCGGACGACAAGGTGCCCCTTCTCCGCAGGCGACTTAAAAAATATAAGGAAATTTACGAATACAACGGCTACCCGGACAGCGCCGAGCCTAAACCTCTTGCCGCGGCGGCGTTTCACCTTATGAAACTTCCGGGCATCTCCGCAAAAGGCATCGTGCGGGAGTTGTTTTCCGTTGAAGAAAAAGAATTTAACGAGGCGGTAATCAGTTTGACGCCGAGGGAGGAGTTATGAAACCAGTAGATACCGACGCGCTCTTTGAAAAGTTTATGCGAAATTATATGAAAGAGAACGCGGGCAAATTTACCGAAGAGGAATGGGAAGATAAAATACCCGTTTTGTTTGATGAATTCGGCAAAACTCCGCTTCAGGAACTCGGCGGCGAAAGCCCTTCTTCATATTACGGAAAGATGTCCGGCGAGGAACTTTGCGCCCTTCTCGAAAGGCATATAGAGGAAGACGTTCCCGTTTCCGACCATCTGTGCAACGCCCTCGTCGAAGGCGATACGGAAAGCGGACTTATAAAGTTTCTCGATAGGGGAACGGACGAGGAACTCACTTCCTACGCCGTAAACATTTTGCGCGATAAAGCGTGTTTCAGGGCGCTTCCGATATATCTTGACTATGTCGTCGGCGTGGATACGGACGAGAATATGCGCGAACTTATGGGCGAAGCGCTTATAGAAAAAGCCGCCGATTTTAAGGAAGAACTCCTCGTTGCCGCCGAAAGCGCGAAGGCGGGCGGGGAATATATAGCCGAGGCGCTCGCGTCGCTTTCAAAGGACGACCGCATTTACGCCTATCTTACTTCGCAATTCCGTTCGGCGGGGAAAAACCGTATATCTTTTTATGCTCACCTTCTCGCGAAATACGGCGACGAGCGGGCCGTGGATATTATAAAGGAGCGCATAGCCGAAGCGGGTATAAAATATTCCGACTACGCCGAATTGAAGTACGCCATCGAGGCGCTCGGCGGGGAATATTCGGACGACAGGGATTTTTCTTCCGACGCGTCATACCGCAAAATAAAAAATTACAAGAACTGATCGCGTAATAAAACGCCGTTGCCCTTCATATCTATTTGGTATGAAGGGTAATTTTTTAAGCGCGGTCGGGGCGGCGTCGTCCATCGTGGGGGCTGTGATAGGCGCGGGGTTTGTTACCGGCGCGGAAATAGTCCGCTTTTTTTCGGGAACTTTTCTTCTCCCCGCGTGCGCCCTGCTGTTTATCGTGCTGACTGTTTTTTTCTTCTCAATGCTTTATCTCGGCGGTTTATACGGCGGGCTGAACAGGCTGAATTTGCGCGTTTCAGGCGGTTTTTCACGCTTGCTGAACGGATTGATAAGCGTCTGTTCGTTCGTTACGCTCTCAGGGATGTGCGCCGGCATAGACGCGCTTTTTTCATCTTTTTCCGGCGTTGACGAGCGCATTCCCGTCCTTTCCGCCGTCTTTCTCGTTATATCGGCTTTTATATGCAAAAGGGGAATCGGCGGGGTGCAAAAATTCAATTCCGTTCTCGTGCCGCTCATGGTCGGGTTCATCGCCGCGGCCTGCGCCGGCGGCGACGTAACTTTGCGTTTTACGGGCAGGCAGAAGATTTTTTCCGTAATAATATACGCCTCGATGAACTGTTTTCTCTCCGCGCCCGTTATAGTCGATTCCGGCAGGGGAAAGAGCCTTGCGGTCGATCTCGCGGCGGCTATCGCCGCGGCGTTTACCATATCGGCGTGCGCCTATCTTATAATGAATAAAATATCCCGCGGGAGCGGTACGGACGAAGATCTTCCGCTCTTATCGTCGTTCGGCGGCAGTCGCGTATTCTCGGCGGCGTTCGCGCTCGTCACCGCCGCGGGGATACTCACCACGCTCGTATCCTCGCATTACGCGCTTCTTAAGGAAACGGCAAAAAGCCCCGTAAAACACGCGTTAAACGCAATTATCGCAGTCTTAACGCTCGCGTTTTCGAGGCTCGGTTTTTATGAAATAGTAAGTTACGCGTATCCGGTTATCGGCGTAATCGGTTTGTTGTACGTCGGCTTTCTGACGGTATATTCGTCAAGACGTCTGTTTTTTGCCGACGGTTATCTTTTCGATAAGCGAAACGAGCGCGTACATTCCCGTCGCGAGAAGGCACAGCGTAAGCGTTGCGGCGTAAACGAGGTCCAATTTGAAAACCTGCCCGCCGTAAACGATAAGGTAGCCCAGCCCCGCGCGTGAAACGAGGTATTCTCCCATTATCGAACCTATCCAGGACAGCCCTATATTTATCTTCAGCATACTGATGAAAGTGGGGAGCGAGGACGGGATAACAAGTTTCGTAAGTATCTGTGGCTTTTTCGCGCCGAGCGACTTCAGAAGAAAAATTTTGTTTTTATCCGTCGCGGTGAACCCGCTCAGCATCGTTATCGTCGTAACTATAACGGTAATAAGTATAGTCATTACCACGATGGACTTCGTTCCGCTGCCGAACCATATTATTATCACCGGACCGAGGGCTATCTTCGGCAGGCTGTTCAGCACCACCACGTAAGGGTCGAGTATCCGTCTCAATCTGTCGTTCCACCACAGGGCGAGCGCTACGAGCGTGCCGATGGAAGTCGCTATCGCAAACCCCGCAACCGTCTCGAAAAGCGTTATGCCCGCGTGCTTGAATAATTCGCCCGTTTTTGTGAGATTTACAAGGCTTTTGAATATTTTCGACGGCGCCGAAAAGATAAAGCCGTCTATCGCGCCGAGCCTGTAAAACAGTTCCCACAGCGCGAGGAATATAATTATCAGAGCAACGCGCGCGCAGTTTACGAATATTTTGTCGTTTCTTCTTCTTTTAAGGTAAAGCAGGTGTTCCCGCGAAAATTCATCTTTCGTTTTCATCGTTAAGATCTCTCCACAGCAGTTCGAACCAGTCGCGGAAGCGGGGATCTTCCCTGCGCTTGAGGGGCGAAAGGTCTTTATCGAAATCGACGGTGTATTCCTTCCTCACCGCCGCGGGGCGGGAAGAGAGCAAAATAACTCTGTCCGCCACCGAAACGGCTTCCGATATATCGTGCGTAACGAGTACGGACGTTTTGTTTTCCTCTCTTATTATGCGGAAAACGTCCTCGCATACGGAAAGCCTCGTCTGGTAGTCGAGCGCGGAAAACGGTTCGTCGAGGAGCAGTAAGTCGGGTTTTGCGGCAAGCGTCCTTATAAGGGCAACGCGCTGTCGCATTCCGCCGGAAAGTTGGTCGGGATAATGGTCGGCGAACTCCTTAAGTCCGTATTTTTTCAGCAGACCGAAGGCGTAATCTTCGTTTTCCTTGTTTTTTATCCTCTTTATCTCGAGCGGCAGGGTAACGTTCTTCCGTATGGTGCGCCAAGGGAAAAGTTCGTCGCGCTGCAACATATAACCGAATTTGCCCGCGGCGGAAGAAACTTCTTCTCCGTTTAATTTTATCTTCCCTTCCGAAGGCTTTATAAGCCCCGCTATCATATTGAGAACGGTACTCTTTCCGCATCCGGAAGGGCCTATCATCGCCACGAACTCCCCTTCCGCAACGGAAAAGGACATATTTTTCACCGCCTGTGTTTCCCCTACGGGCGAATGGTAAATCAGCCCGACTTTATCCAAAGTTAAAATTTCTTTCATTATCCGCCGTTCTTCGCCGCCTTTTCGTAAACTTCCTTCGCGATGGTGTTGTCGGTGAGCGCCGAGAGCGAAACTCTTTTTTCCAACTCGCCGGCGGCGGTCATAACGTCCTGCAATCTGTTCAGCGAAGTTTCGGTCATAGACATATCCGTCATCCAGGCGTCTATCTTAAGGTAACTTTCGAGCGAGGCGGTTATCGAAGCCGTAGGCGTATCGGGGAACTGCCCCTTTATCTCTTCCGCAACGGTTGAAAGAGGGGTGGAGCGCAAGTGGTCTACAGCCCTTTGAACGGCGGTTAAAAACCTGACTAAAACGTCGCGATTTTTCGTGATATACGAGGTTAACGACATAAAAGCAGTGTAAGGTATCTCGCCGCTCTCCTCGCCTACGCTCGCCACTATATAGCCCTTGCCCGCCTTTTGAAATTCCGATGCGGTAGGTTCGAAAAGCGTTACGTAGTCGCCGTTTCCGCCCTCGAAGGACGGGCCCATAAGGTTGAACTGCACGGAGTTGTCGAGCGTGATGTTTCTTCCGTTAAACAGTCCGTGTTTGTTCACAACGTATTCGAAGGTCATTGCCGGCACGCCGCCCGTCCTTCCGGCGATAACCGTCTTGTTCTCTAATTTTTCCCAAGCGAAGTCGTCGTCCGCCGTTCTTCCCACAAGGAAACTTCCGTCCCTCTTGGTCAGTTGACCGAATACCTTCGGCGCGTCCGCCTTGCCCTCGTTTATAACGTAGATAGCCGCTTCCGGTCCGCAGAACGCCACGTCCGCGCTGCCCGACAGCAGTGCCGCCATCGATTTATCCGCTCCGCCGCCGTTGGTAAGTTCTATCTCGATGCCCTCGTCCTCGAAGTAACCGTTTTCTACAGCGATATACAAAGGGGCGTAAAATATCGAGTGGGTAACTTCGTTCACCCGCACCGAGGTGAGTTTTTGCCCGCCGCAACCCGCAGAGAGAATAAGAACGGACAAACTAATTATAAAACACAGAAATCTTTTCATTTTTTTCTCCTTAAAAAAATAATTCGTTACAGTATATGAAAAGGCTCTCTGTTTTTGCCACGGATCATTTTCGACAATTATTGCAGTTAAAACCTCTCGTTTGCGCTTATTTGGTTTGACTTTTACCCGCGCGTGTGTTAAAATAATTATCTACGCATATATTTTGATATATACGAACAGTTTATTACCACAGCAAAAGAGGATAGAATTATGGATATGCCGAAAACCTACTCTCCCAAAGAGTTTGAAACGCAGATTTACGAGAAATGGGAACGCGAAGGATATTTCAAGGCGCAACCCAACGCCGATAAAATACCGTTCACGGTAGTTATACCGCCGCCGAACATTACAGGTCAACTTCATATGGGGCATTCGCTCAACCACACTTTGCAGGACAGTATCGTCCGCTACAAGCGCATGCAGGGGTACGAAACGCTCTGGCTTCCGGGTACCGATCACGCTTCCATCGCCACCGAAGTGAAGATCATCGAACAGATGGCGAAGGAAGGACTGAAAAAAGAGGACGTCGGCAGGGAAGGATTTCTCGAACGCGCCTGGGCGTGGAAGGAAAAATACGGCAACCGCATAATCGAGCAGATAAAGCACCTCGGTTCTTCCTGCGATTGGAGCCGCCTCGCCTTCACTATGGACGAGAAGTGTTCCAAAGCCGTGAAGGAAGTTTTCGTAAACCTTTACAACAAGGGGCTTATCTATCAGGGCAGCAAGATAATAAACTGGTGCCCGCATTGTAAAACCGCGCTTTCCGACGCGGAAGTGGAATATTCGGAAGAACCTTCTTTCTTCTGGCATCTGCGCTATCCCTTCAAGGACGGCAGCGGATATATAACCGTGGCGACCACCCGTCCGGAAACCATGCTCGGCGATACCGCCGTCGCCGTAAACCCGACCGACGAAAGATATTCGCATCTCGTGGGCAAAACGCTCATACTTCCGCTCGTTGGCAGCGAAATACCGGTGATAGCCGATGCTTACGTCGATAAGGAATTCGGCTCCGGCGCGGTGAAGATAACTCCGGCGCACGATCCCAACGACTTCGAAGTCGGTCTGCGCCACGATCTCGAGGCGATACGCGTGATGTCCGACGACGGCTCCATGAACGAGAGGGCGGGCAAGTATTGCGGTATGGACCGTTACGAGGCGAGGAAGGCGATAGTGGAAGATCTGAAGGCTTGCGGCGCGCTCGACAGGATAGAGCCGCACGCGCACAACGTGGGGCATTGTTACCGTTGCCACAACGCCGTGGAACCGATAATTTCCAAACAATGGTTCGTCAAGATGGAGCCGCTCGCCAAACCCGCTATCGACGCGGTGAGAAAGCACAAAGTCAAATTCACTCCGGACAGGTTTTCCAAAATATACTTCAACTGGATGGAGAACATACGCGACTGGTGCATTTCCCGTCAACTCTGGTGGGGGCACAGGATACCCGCTTATTACTGCGACGACTGCGGCGCCGTAATGGTCGAAAAGGAAACCCCGAAGGTCTGTTCGAAGTGCGGCGGCGTTCATATCCGTCAGGATGAGGATGTTCTCGATACCTGGTTCAGTTCGGCGCTCTGGCCGTTCTCCACGCTCGGCTATCCCGATTCCACCGCCGATCTCGATTACTTCTTCCCGACGGACGTTCTCGTAACCGCTTACGACATAATTTTCTTCTGGGTGGCGAGGATGATATTCTCCAGCCTCGAACACACCAAACGCATACCGTTCAAGGACGTTCTTATCCACGGAATAGTGCGTGACGCCGAAGGAAGAAAGATGAGCAAATCGTTGGGCAACGGCATAGATCCGCTCGAGATAATCGACGAGTACGGAGCCGATTCCCTGCGTTTTTCGCTGATAAACGGCATTTCCGCAGGTAACGACACGCGGTTTTCCAAAGAAAAGACCGAAGGCGCGCGCAACTTTATGAACAAGATATGGAACGCGTCGCGCTTCGTTATAATGAACTGCGAAGGGCATGATATCCCCGATATATCCGAGTGCAAACTCACCGTTGCGGACAAGTGGATAATTTCAAAACTCAATACGGCGGTACGAAACGTCACCGCCAATATGGAGAAGTACGAAATGGGGTTGGCGTGCGCGTCTCTCTACGACTTTATATGGAGCGATTTCTGCGACTGGTATATCGAACTCACCAAACCCGTTCTCTACGGGGCGGACGAAACCAAGAGGCGTTCCACCCTCGGCGTACTTGTTTACGTCCTCAAAAACGCGCTCAAACTTCTGCACCCGTTCGTGCCGTTCATCACGGAAGAGATATATCGGAACCTGCCCGATTGCGACGGCAGTATTATGGTTTCCGCTTTCCCGAAGTACGATTCCAAACACGCCTACCGCAAGGACGCGGCGAATATGGAAGCGGTGATGGAGATAATAAAAACCGTCCGCAACATAAAGGCGCAGGTGGGGGCGGCGGCTTCCAAAAAGGCGCAATTATTCGTAGTTACGGAAACGCTTGCCAAGGTTATAAACAACTGCCGCGTATATATCGAAAAACTCGCGGGTGTCAGCGAAATAACCTTCGTTTCCGGCAAGGACGCCGTAGAGGGCAAAATAATTTCGCAGGTACTTAAAGAATGCGAACTTTACGTTCCGCTCGGCGAACTCGTCGATACCGAAAAGGAAATAGCGAGGCTAAAAGCCGAACTCGAAAGGATAAACGGCGAGATAGACAGGGCTACCGCGAAACTCGGCAACGCCGGTTTTGTGGCGAAAGCGCCTAAAGCCCTGATCGACGGCGAGCATGAAAAACTCGTCAAATACCGTGAGATGAAAGAAAAGATAGAGGCGCAAATAAACGAATTCATAAGTTGAATACAGGAGTAATTTTGAAGAATAACAAATCATTGAAGATCCGTTTCCTCGGGGGCTTGGGCGAAATAGGTAAAAATATGACCGCCCTCGAGTACGGCAAGGATATAATAGTAATCGACGCGGGCGTCGCGTTCCCCACGGAAGAAATGCCCGGCATCGACCTCGTTATACCCGACACCACTTATCTGGTACAGAATAAAGACAGGGTGCGCGGAATAGTGATAACCCACGGCCACGAAGATCATATCGGCAGTCTGCCGTTTCTCTTGAAGGACGTTAACGCGCCCGTTTTCGGCACTAAACTCGCGCTGACGCTCGCCGAGAGCAAAATGCACGAAAATCACGTTACCAACTACAGTTTTAACTGCATAAAACCGTCGAGTACGATAAAACTCGGTTGCTTTACGGTGGAATTTATCCACGTAAACCATTCCATACCCGGCGCCGTGGCGCTCGCCATAACCACGCCGGTGGGCGTAGTTTTCCACTCGGGCGATTTCAAGGTGGATCTCACCCCGATAAACGGCGATATAATAGACATAACCCGCATTTCCGAAATAGGCAAGAAGGGCGTTTTACTGCTTATGTGCGAGTCCACCAACGTAGAGCGGCCGGGCTACACGATGAGCGAGAGCGTCGTTGGCGAAACTCTTGACAGGTTGTTTGCGGAAAACGAAAAACGCCGCATAATAATAGCGACGTTCGCTTCCAACGTCTATCGTTTGCAACAGATACTCGATCTCGCCGCCAAATATAAAAGGAAGGTAGCATTTTCCGGAAGAAGCATGGAAAAAGTTACCGAGGCGGCGGCGAAGATAGGCGAACTCGTTATCCCGCCGAACACGATAGTGGAACTCGGCAGGAACAAGAACATACCCGATAAAGACCTCGTTATCGTATCCACGGGCAGTCAGGGCGAGCCGATGAGCGCGCTGACGCGCATGGCGGCTGACGACTTCAAAAACGTAAAGATAGGCTCGAACGACACCATCATCATATCCGCGTCGCCCATTCCGGGCAATGAAAAGAGTATTTATTCGGTAATAAACAACCTTTACCGCAAGGGAGCGGAAGTTGTTTACGAAACGCTGGAAAAGATTCACGTTTCCGGCCATGCCTGTCAGGAAGAACTCAAAATACTGCATACGCTCGTAAATCCGAAGTTTTTCATACCCGTTCACGGTGAATACCGCCACCTTAAAAAGCACGTTACGCTCGCAAGATCGCTCGGCATGCGCGAGAGCAATATGCTCATTGCGGAAATTGGTTCCACCGTGGAACTCACCGGTAAGAGCATGAAATTCGGCGAGAGTTTTCAGGCGGGTTCCCGCCTGGTGGACGGGCTGAACATAGAGGACAGCGGAAACATGGTGCGCGACCGCAAACACCTCGCCGAGGACGGAGTTATTTTCGTCGTTTGCTGCATCTCTGCGGACAGCGCCGAACTTCTGCAGGAGCCCATCATCGAATGTAAGGGCGTAACCCTTTCGGACGAGCAGAAGGACGAGATGAAACGAATGGTAACAAAGACCGTAAAGGGTATGGACGTCAAGTCCATGGGCGACAAGGGCGAACTTCGCGGGGCGATACGCAGGGCTTTCAAAAACTACGTTTTCAAGCGCACGAAGGGCACGCCCATGGTGTTGCCCGTTATAACGGAAATTTAATTTAACCCCCTAAAACGCGTAAAAACTCACTATGGGCGAATATACGAAGTCGCTTGTCAAAGCGGATATAAGCGAGGAACTGAAGAAGAAGAGAGAACTCTATCGGGCGAGCGGCGTGCCTGTGATTTTAGACGAGAGTCTGAATGCTCTCCTCGTAGCCGTCAGAATGAAAAACCCTGCGGAGATACTCGAGATAGGCACCGCAACGGGCTGTTCGGGCGTCGCTATGCTCTCCGCTTGCGGCGGCAGGCTAACCACGCTCGAAACGGATTCCGACGCCTACCTTTCCGCGCGGGATAATTTCGCCGCTTTCGGCGTTTCTCAAAGGGTGTCGCAATATTACGGCGACGCGGGCGAAATCCTCGCAAGTCTCGATAAAACTTTTGATTTTATATTTCTCGACGGGCCGAAGGCGCACTACCTCGAATATTTCCCGAGGTTAAAGACCATGCTTGCGAAGGGCGGCGTGCTGTTTGCCGACAACGTGTTGTTCCGCGGCTATGTCGATCCTGCGGGCAAATTTCCCCGCCGCTTTATAACCATAGTAAAACGAATGCGTAAATTTCTTCAGACGGTTACGGACGATACCGATTTTACCTCGTCCGTGATCGAGGTCGGAGACGGGATACTCGTCGCCGTGAAAAAATAAGAGGACGATATGAAAAAGGCGGAACTGCTCGCTCCGGCGGGCAATTTTTCAAAATTTCTGACCGCTCTGCGCTTCGGCGCGGACGCCGTTTATATAGGCGGAAAAAACTTTTCTCTCCGCGCCCTGTCGGAGAATTTTTCGCGTGAAGAAATGGAAAAAGCCCTGCAAATCGCGCACGAACGCGGTAAAAAGGTCTATGTAACGGTAAATATTTTCGCCCGTAATGCGGACCTTATGCCCGCGGCGGATTATTTCCGTTTCCTCGAAAACGTCGGCGCGGACGCGGCGATAATAACCGATCCGGGGCTTATCGCCGTCGCTAAAGATGCGGCGCCCTCTCTCGCGATACATTTATCAACACAGGCTAACACGCTCAACTGGCGCGCGGTGAAATTCTGGACGGAACAGGGTGTAAAACGCGTTATCCTCGCGCGGGAACTTTCCCTTGCGGAAATCGCGGAGATAAGGGAAAAAGTACCCGAAAGCGTGGAACTCGAGGCGTTCGTTCACGGCGCAATGTGCATTTCCTACAGCGGAAGGTGCCTTCTCTCCAACTACCTTAACGGCAGGGACAGCAATCGCGGCGAATGCGTTCAGGCGTGCAGGTGGAGTTTCGATCTGCGCGAGCATTCCAAAGACGGCGACTATCTCACCGCGGAGGAGGACGCCCGCGGTACTTATATCCTGAACAGCAAGGATCTGAATATGATCTCTCACCTCGGCGAACTTATATCCTCGGGCGTTTGTTCGCTGAAAATAGAGGGAAGGATGAAGAGCGAATATTATCTCGCCACCGTTATAAACGCCTATCGCAGGGCGCTGGACGACTACTATGAAAACGGCGTTTCCTACGCGAAAAACCCGCTTTACGAAAGCGAACTGAAAAACACCGCCCACCGCGCTTTCACCACGGCTTATATGCTCGGCGACAATGCCGGAACGGTCAACTATTCCAACTCTCAATCGCAGGGCAACGCGTCGTTCATCGCTACCGTTGAAGGCTACGACGAGAGAGAGGGATACGCCCTCGTTGAGATGCGCAACCGCTTTTCCGAAGGCGACGTCCTCGAAGTTTTATCTCCGGACGAAAACTTTCTTAAGTCCGTTAAGGTCGGAAGAATGGAGAGCGAGAGCGGGGAGAGGGTGACCGACGCAAAACTCGTTCAACAGAAGATAAAATTGTTCACCGATGTAAAAATGTCCGCCGGCGACTTTTTAAGACGGGCAAAATGACACCGAAATCAAAATATTTCATACGATTTTCACACAATCATAATTTTCTTACTATATTAGTGGAATAAAATAATACTATCAAAATACAGGAGTGTGTAAAATTATGGCTAATTCATCCATCACCGAGTCCTATGAAAGTCTGCCGAAGTGGGCTAAAGTCCTTCTTCAGATATTCCTCGGCTCAATCATCGGCGGCGTTTACCGCATCATCAGATTCGTAGAGAAGAAAAATATCGTTACTCTCGTCGTGGGTATCCTCGTGCTTGTTACCGGTATCGGCAACTTCATCGCTTGGATAGTTGACCTCGTTACCGAGATCGTCAGCAACAGGATCACCGTTCTCGCTGACTAACGGAAAGAATTTAAGGCCGGGCATTTCGCTCGGCCTTTCGTTATGCCTTTTTTCGGGCGGCTCGCCCTCGCCAAAGTGAAATTTTGCCGAAATAACGGAAAATTATCCTCTAAAGGTATTTACAAATTTACATAATATGGTATAATATATATAAGTTAAAATACTATATAGAGAATTTCGGTGGATATGAACTGTTTCCGTTGCAACAAAGAGGGAGCGATTCCGTATAAATACAAAGTAGAGGGCCGCGTGGAAACGGTTTACCTTTGCGGCGATTGTTATGCGGAACTATCCCGCGGGGGGCAAGTCCGTTCGCAAACGGCGGATAGGGCAGGCGACGAAGCGAGTCGGCAAGGCGGCCTTCTCGGTATGGAAAGGCGTTGCCCCGCCTGCGGCACGAAACTTTCGTCCATCCGCAAAACGGGTTACATAGGTTGCGCCGAATGTTTTTCGTATTTCCGCAACGAACTTATCCCCGTTATGGATAAATTCCAGAGCAATATCATTTCTAACCCGGAAAAGAAACGCAGGGAGATGGAAATAATCCTTCTCGAGGACGAATACATAAGGCTGTCGTCAAAAAAGGCGGCGAGCCTTCCGGAGAGGAACACGGTAGCCGCCCGCCTCGGAGAAATAGAACTTCGGCTTGCCGATCTGGGGGTACGCGTAGATGATTGAACGCGATAAATACGCTTACTGCGCGGTATCTTCAAGAGTGCGGCTCGCCCGCAATTTGGCGGATTTTCCCTTTTGCGGCAAACCCGCGCGCGAGATGAACGGCGAAATAATCACCCTCGTCACCCGCACTCTCAAACCGCTCGGCGATTTTTACCTGCAACTTATGAGCGAACTTGACGGGGCACACGCCGCCTACCTCAAAGAAAAATACGTGATAAGCCCGTTTCTCGAAAGCAACCGGATAAACGGCGCCGTGATAAAGAATGAGGACGAGAGCATTTCCGTAATGATAAACGAGGAAGATCACCTTCGCCTGCAATGCGTCACCGCCGGGATAAGCCTCGGAGAAGCGTACGATAATTTAAGTTATATTTCAAGGAAACTTTCGGAGAGGATGACTTTCGCCACCGATCCGGAATACGGCTATATAACCGCCTGTATGTCCAACATGGGCACGGGAATGCGGGCTTCGGTAATGCTTTTTCTCCCCGCCCTTACGGACGCGGGCAGAATGGCGGCGCTCGCCGAAGAAATGCGCGAACTCGGTCTTACCGTGCGCGGCGTATTCGGGGAGGGCAGCCGACCGGAAGGCTGTCTTTATCAGGTCAGCAACGAGGTGACGCTCGGCTATTCCGAAAAGGAAATAATAACCATGGTCGGTTTCGCCGCGCGCAAACTCTGCGATATGGAGTTATCCGAGCGCAACGCCGCCGAGAGGGATAACCCGCTCGCCGTGGAAGACGAGTGCCGCAGGGCTTACGGGATACTTACAAACTGCAGGCTTTTGCCCTTCGATGAGTTCGCGGATCTCTTCGTAAAGGTTTCGCTCGGCTCCTATTACGGGTATTACGACGTTGATCCTTCTTTTATGAACAACCTTTTCGTGAATATGCGTTCGGGCATACTCGCCTATATAGAGAATGCGGACACGGAAGAAAAGCGCAGCGAAGCGCGCGCGCGAATAGTTTCAAACGCCCTTAAGGGCTACCTTAACGAATAAACGGCGGAGTAAAGATGAGCAATCACTTATACAGCGGCAACATAAAAAAAGTAATAGATAACGCCTATGCCATATCGCTTAAACGCGGTGTGAAGTACGCCGGCAGCGAGCAACTTCTCTACGGGCTTATAGCCACGGAAGGGTGTGTGGCGTGCGGGATACTCAAAAAGTTCGGGGTGGACAGAGACGCCTACGCCGATATGGTTTTGAGTTATATAAACGTCAGCGATCCCACCGAGGGGCTTACCGAAGGCGCGAAGAAGATTCTCGACCGCACTGCCGCTATCGCCCGCAGGGCGGGTTCCGAACAGATAGTTACCGAACACATTCTGTATTCAATTCTGATAGAGCCTCAATGTTTCGCCATGAAGTATCTGAAAGCCCTCGGGATAGATACCGACGGAATGGCGGAATATCTTAAAGATATTCTCTTCAAATCCCGCTCTCCGCGGCAGAATACGTCCACGGTGTCCTTGAAGGAAGAACGGGAAGAGGACGATTTCGGTGAAAATTTTGAAAATTACGGCAGGAACGACCTTCCTTCTTCCCCCGCAAAAAAGGAAACCCGTGCGGAAAAACCCGCCGAGCGTAAAACCGCGCTCGAGGCGCTTTCCGCTTACGGAATAGATATGACCGAACGCGCGAAGCAGGGCAAATACGATCCCGTTATCGGCAGGGAGAGGGAGATAGAGCGCATGGCGCAGATACTCTGCCGCCGCACGAAGAACAACCCGATAATAGTGGGCGAACCGGGCGTAGGCAAAAGCGCCGTGGTGGAAGGATTCGCGCAGGCGATAGTAGCGGGCAGAGTGCCCGATATGCTTCTCGATAAAACGGTATTTTCTCTCGACCTTTCCCGCCTGCTCGCGGGGACTCGTTACCGCGGGGACTTCGAGGAAAGACTTAAGGAAACGGTGAACGCGGTAGCCGCAGACGGCAACGTGATACTGTTTATCGACGAGATACACAACCTCGTCGGCGCGGGCGCTTCGGGCGACGGAAATTTCGACGCCGCCGATATATTAAAGCCCCTGCTTGCCCGCGGCGAAATAACCGTGATAGGCGCCACCACCTTCGACGAGTACCGGAAATATATAGAAAAAGATTCCGCGTTCGAGCGCCGTTTCTCGCAGATAACGGTCGAACCGCCCACCGTGGAAGACGCCGTGACCATTCTTTCCGAATTAAAGGAGAGGTACGAACAGCACCACGGAATAGAGATAACAATGGAAGCGGTGCGCGCCGCGTGCGAACTTTCCGATAAATATATAACCGACCGTTACCTTCCCGATAAGGCGATAGATCTTATCGACGAGGCGGCGGCTAAAGCGAACATAAAGAACGGCCATGCGGGCAGGTTTTCCGTATCCATCGGCAGGGAAGATATCGCCGAAATCGTTTCCGACTGGACGGGTATCCCCGTTACGAAGATGACCGCCGACGAATCTCAAAGACTTATCAACCTCGAGAGCGAACTTCACGCGAGGGTTATCGGGCAGGAAGAGGCGGTAAATGCAGTCGCCACCGCCATACGCCGTTCCCGCGCGGGAATGGGCGAGGGCGGAAAGCCTATGGGCTCGTTCATATTCGCAGGCCCCACGGGCGTAGGTAAAACGGAACTTTCAAAGGCGCTTGCCGAAGCGATGTTCGGCGATGAAGACGCGCTCATCCGCATAGATATGTCCGAATATATGGAAAAGCACTCGGTTTCCAAACTGATAGGTTCGCCCCCGGGTTACGTCGGTTACGAAGAAGAGGGGCAACTCACCGAAAAGGTCAGAAGAAAGCCGTATTCGGTGGTGCTTTTCGACGAGATAGAAAAGGCGCACGAAGATATTTTCAACCTGATGTTACAGGTGCTTGACGACGGCCGCCTTACCGATTCAAAGGGCCGCCTCGTAAACTTCAAGAACACCGTAATAATAATGACGTCTAACGTCGGCGCCGCTCCGCAGAAGGAAAAGGGCAGGCTCGGCTTTATAGATAACGGCTCGTCCGGTTTCGGTTACGCCGAGATGAAGGAAAGCATTTTATCGGGGCTTCGCAAGCGTTTCCGTCCGGAATTTCTCAACCGTGTGGACGACGTGATATGCTTCCACCGCCTCACCCGCGAAGAGTGCGCCGAGATAGCCGAAATTCTTCTTTCCAAGGTGGAAAAACGGCTCGCGAACCTGAACATTTCGCTCTACGTAACGCCTTCCGCCAAAAAGGCGATACTCGACCTCGGCTATAACGAGGAATACGGCGCAAGGCCCTTGAAGCGCACCGTGGAAAGGGAAATATCCGACAGGATAAGCGCGGAGATAATAAAGGGTTATCTGCGCGAGGGCGACGGCGTTACCGCGGACTACATAAGCGGCGAATTTTGCTTTGTGAAAAGCAAATGAATATTGCAAAAAAATTAAAGGAGATTTTATTATGCGTATTGAGATCGTAGTCAAAAATTACCAGATGGGTGAAAAACTCAACAACATCATCGTCAAAAAAGTCAACAAACTCGACAAGTATTTCGATGAAGAAGCCCGTTGCAAGATCTACCTTAAAAACGAGGGAAAGGACAGCAAGATGGAGATCCAACTCGATTACAAGGGCGCTTTCATCCGCGCGCAGGCTTACGCCGAAAATTTCTACGACGCGCTCGATATGGTTCTTCCCAAACTCGAACGGCAGATCTACAAACAGCGCACCAAACTCGAAAAACAGCGCGTTGCTCAGCCGGAAGCCTTTGAGTTCGAAGGGGTTGAAACCGTCGATCCCAAACTCGTAAAGACCAAGAGATTCGATATGCGCCCCATGTCGGTAGACGAGGCTATAGAAGAATTCGAAATGATAGGCCACACGTTCTATGTGTTCCTCGAGCAGGATAGCAATAAGATAAAAGTTCTTTACCTGCGTGACGACGGCAACCTCGGCCTTATAGAGCCCGTTTATAACGCGTAAGTAAATATTCCCGCGGCGTCCGCCGCATTACCGCTATGTCAGATATTCAGGTCGGCGTGTCAACCGCGTCGCTGTTCAAAAGAAAATACAACGAAGAATCCGTAGCCTATTTGAGCGAACACGGCATCCCCGCGTGCGAGATATTTCTCGGCACCTACAGAGAGTACAAGCCCGAATTCGCCGCTTTACTCAAAAAGAACAAGGGAGAAATGGCGGTCCATTCCGTCCACACGCTGAACACGCATTTCGAGCCGCAATTATTTTCCGCAAACCCGCGCGCCCTTGAGGACGCTTACGAGATAGCGGAAAACGTTCTCCGCTCCGCCCAAGTACTCGGCGCGAAATATTACACCTTCCACGGCGTGGCGAGGGTAAAGAGAAAGATAACCTATAACGATTACGAAAAGATAGGCGGAATGTATTCCGTCCTCTGCGATAAGTGCGCGGAGTACGGCGTGCAACTCGCCCTCGAAAACGTCGAATGGGCGCACTACAACCACCCGGGTTTTTTCTCCGGGGTAAAGCGTTTTTGCCCCGCTCTCAAGGGCACGCTCGATATAAAGCAGGCGAGGGAAGCCGGAGAGGGGTACGACGCGTACCTTGAAGAAATGGGTACCGACATAGTCACCGTCCACGTTTCCGACATTGACGACTGCGGAAATTTATGCCTTCCCGGCAGGGGACCGGTCGATTTCAAGGAACTTTTCGTAAAACTTGCGGCAGTCGGTTTCGGCGGCGCCGTGCTTATAGAGGTGTATAACGAAAATTACGGAAAGGACGAGGAACTCATCGCCTCTTACGAATACCTGAAAAACGTCGCGGAAAAAATTTTCAAATAAATAAGGAGTTTTATTATGGGAGTAAGATATAATAACAGAAAGTGGAAAGAATCCATGCGCCTTCGGCTCGATTACAACAATATGATGACCGAATTCGTCGGCAATAAGGAGGGCTTTACCCGCAAGGAGATACGCGCCAACATGAACGTTATCGACACGGCGTATAACCTCGTGCAGTTAAAGCGCGGCAGGGCTATGATGGGGTGGACGGAACTTCCCTACAATCAGGAAGAAACCGTTGCCGATATTATCGCCACCGCCAAAGAAGTGCGCAAAAACTGCGATTATTTCGTCGTGCTCGGCATAGGCGGCAGCGCGCTCGGCCCGATGGCAGTCTTTCAGGCGCTTTGCCATCTTCATCATAACGAAATACCCAAATCCAAACGCCGCGCGCCGAAGTTTTACGTAGAGGATAACGTCGATCCCGAAAGGATGCAGGCGCTTTTAGACGTGATAGTGCCCGAGCGTACCGTGTTCAACGTTATAACAAAGAGCGGCGCCACTTCCGAAACGATGGCGCAGTATCTTATAATAATGAAGATACTCAAGGAAAAACTCGGTGCAGATGCCGCCGCTCACGTCATAGCGACCACTTCCGAAACGAAGGGCAACCTTATCAAAATAGCGCAGGAAGAAGGGCTTAAGACCTTCTATATACCCGACGGAGTCGGCGGAAGGTTTTCCGAACTCTCACCCGTAGGTCTTTTCCCCGCGGCGGTACTGGGCATAGATATAAAGGAGATGCTCGCCGGCGCCGCTTATATGGACAAGATATGCGCAGGCGAAAAGGTTTTCAAAAACCCCGCGCTCCTTCTCGCCACGTTCCAGTATCTCTCTATGAAGAGAGGGAAGAATATTTCCGTAATGATGCCCTATGCCGACGGGCTTAAACTTATAGCCGACTGGTACTGTCAACTCTGGGCGGAAAGCCTCGGCAAAGCCAACGACAACGCGGGCAACAAGGTTTACAGCGGTCAAACGCCCGTCAAGGCGCTCGGCGTTACCGACCAGCACTCGCAGGTGCAACTCTATACCGAAGGCCCGTTCGATAAGGTGACCACCTTCCTCGCAGTTGACGATTACCGCACCGTCTTTGAAATTTCCGAAGGGTGCGAAAACATCCCCGACGTGTCTTTCCTCGGCGGCCACACGATGAACGAACTCATTCAGGCGGAGCGTTCCGCCACCGAATACGCGCTCACCGTGGCAAGGCGTATAAACCACACCATATATCTCCCGCAGATAAACCCGTTCACCATCGGGCAACTGTTGTTCCTGTTTGAAATGCAGACGGCTTACGCGGGCGAAATGCTCCGCATAAACACCTATGACCAACCCGGCGTAGAGGGCGGCAAGCAGGCGACTTTCGCCCTTCTCGGCAAAAAGGGTTACGACGAAAAGCGAGAGGAACTCAAAAACGCCCCGCAGAAAAAAGAGGACTATATAATATAAGATAAACGTCTGCATCGTTTCCTCTTAAAATCGGCGTTTTTCCGATGAACACGGTTATTCCGAAAATCGTCGATGCGGCATAATGATAGTATAAAGCAAAAAGCCCCCGATTTCTCACGTTTTCGGGGGCCTCAGGTAAAACGGAATGGTAAAAAACGAATTATTCGACGTAATAGTTATAGGCGGGGGCGTCGTCGGCGGTCTTATTGCGAGAGAGTTGACGAAATACCGCCTTAAAGTTTGCCTTGTTGAAAAGGAGAGCGACGTATGCATGGGCGCAAGCAAGGCGAACAGCGGCATCGTTCACGCCGGTTACGACGCGTTACCCGGAACTCTCAAGGCAAAATTCAACGTAGAGGGCAATAAACTTATGGAAAAGACGGCGGGCGACCTCGGCGTAAAATTCCGCCGCAACGGCTCGCTCGTCGTCGCCTTTTCCGAAGACGAAATAAAAGTACTCGAAAAATTAAAGGAACGCGGCGAAAAGAACGGAGTGGAAACCGAGATCATCGGGCAGGAAAAACTTCGCGCTCTCGAACCGAACGTTTCGTCGGACGCGCTCGCCGCGCTCTTCGCCCCGAGCGGCGGAATAGTTTGCCCTTACGAACTCACCATCGCCGCGATAGGCAACGCCATGGATAACGGAGCCTCTCTCGAAACGGATTTTTGCGTGTCTTCTATTGAAAAAATCACGGACGGAATAGCGGTAAAAAGTGAGAAAAAGGCGGTTTTCGGCAAAGTTGTAATAAATTGCGCGGGGCTTGGCGGCGGCGCGATAGCCGCTCTCGCCGGCGACGATTATTTCCGTATAGGCGCCCGTAAAGGCGAGTACGTACTGCTCGACCGCGAAAGCGGCAACTTCATATCCCGCACCTTGTTTTTCACACCTACCGAAAAGGGCAAGGGAATACTCGCCACACCCACCGTCGATGGGAATATCCTTTTCGGCCCTACTGCCGAACCGCAGGAGAGCGGGGATGTTTCAACCAGCGCCGCGGGGCTTTCACACGTTCTTGAAAGAGCGGCGAAAATGTGCAATAAACCGCCTTTTTCAAATATTATCACTTCTTTTGCAGGCGTCAGGGCATATTCCGACAGGCATGATTTCATCATAGAAAAAAGCCGCAATACCGAAGGGCTTATCCATTGCGTCGGTATAGAATCCCCGGGGCTTACCGCCTCTCCCGCAATAGCGAAGTACGTGGCAGAAGAACTCGTAGGCAGCATTATCCTGCTCGAGAAAAACGAATCTTTCTGCGGAACGCGCGCGCCGGACAACTTCTTTTCCTCTCTCTCCGCAGAGGAGAAGAACGAGATCATAAAAAAAGATCCGTCTTTCGGTAAAATAGTCTGCCGTTGCGAACAGGTTACCGAAGGGGAGATAATCCGCGCTCTTCGCGTCAATCCGCCCGCCAAGGATATCGACGGAGTCAAACGCCGCACGCGTTCGGGTATGGGCAGGTGTCAGGGCGGTTTCTGTCAACCGCAGGTAGCGGAGATCATTTCCCGTGAACTGGGCGTTCCGCTCACTTCCGTAACGAAATGCGGAGGAAAATCAGAGTTGCTTACGGGTAGAACAAAATGATAAAAAATTGCGATATATTGATAATAGGCGGAGGGCCCGCAGGCCTTGCGGCAGCCGTCGCCGCATACGACGAGGGCGCGAAAAACATCGTCGTTCTTGAAAGGGACGCCTATCTCGGCGGAATACTCAATCAATGTATTCATAACGGCTTCGGGCTTACGCGTTTCAGGGAGAGCATGACCGGCCCCGAATATGCCGCGCGTTTTATTGACGAGGTAAAAAAGAGGGATATAACGGTGATGACCGAAACCACCGTTCTCTCTTTAACGAAGGGCAAACTCGTCACCGCGGTAAACCCGCGCGAGGGCATAATTTCTTTTCAGGCTAAGGCGGTTATCCTCGCCATGGGCTGCAGGGAGAGGAGCCGCGGCGCTCTCAATATTGCGGGAACCCGTCCCGCGGGGATTTTTTCCGCCGGCACCGCGCAGAAGTACGTCAACGTAAAGGGCTATATGCCGGGCAAGCGCGTGGTTATTTTAGGTTCGGGCGATATAGGTTTGATAATGGCTCGCAGAATGACGCTCGAGGGGGCTAAGGTCCTCGCCGTGTGCGAGATAATGCCTTATTCGAGCGGGCTTAAAAGGAACATAGAACAATGCCTGAACGATTTCGGCATTCCGCTATATTTGAGCCATACGATAACGAAGATAGAGGGCGAAAAACGCGTGGAAAGCGTGACCGTTTCCGCCGTGGACGAAAACAAAAAGCCGATACCCGGTACGGAAATGCGTTTCGAGTGCGACACCGTGCTGTTCTCCGTCGGGCTCATTCCCGAAAACGAACTAACGAAGGCTGCCGATATTCCGCTTTCTCCCGGAACGCGCGGCGCCGTCGTCTATCAGAGCAGGGAAACCCTCTCAGGCGGTATCTTCGCCTGCGGAAACGTCCTTCAGGTCCACGACCTCGTCGATTTCGTTTCCGAGGAATCCGAGATAGCGGGCCGTTACGCTGCGAAATACGCGGCTTCCGGCAGAGCCGAGCGCGATCCCGTAAACGTTATAAACGGCAAAAACGTTTCCTACGCGCTTCCGCAGATTATAGATAAAAATACGGCGGGCAGCGTAAAACTTTATTTCCGCGTGAGCGGCGTTTTCAAAAACTGCGTTATCACGGCGGAATGCGGAGATAAGGTCATCGCTAAAAAGAAGAAAAAAATAGTCGTCCCCGGCGAGATGGAAACGCTTTTGCTCACAGAAAAAGCCGTTTCCGAAGCGGACGGCGAGATCATAGTAAAGTTGGAGGAAGAGGTATGAACGAGAGGACCGTCACCTGTATCGAGTGCCCCGTCGGGTGCGAGATAAAAGTCGTTTTAAGTGAGAAAAACGTGGTTTCCGTTAGCGGCAACGGCTGCAATCGCGGTAAAATGTACGCCGAAAACGAAGTCGTTTGCCCCCGCCGCGTCGTCACTTCCACCGTCCGTTCCGAAAGGGGAACGCCCGTTCCCGTAAAGACAGAGCGCCCCGTAAAGAAGGACGAGATCTTTTCCGTTATGAAGAAGATAAATTCGGCCGTATGCCGCCTTCCCGTTAAAATAGGCGACGTCGTAGTGAAAAACATTTCCGAAGATATTGACCTTATCGCCACGGCGAATATCGACTGAAACACTTCAAAGTTATTTTAACAAAAATATACCGATAAGCCGCGTTTTAAGCGGCTTTTTCG
>JAFTDZ010000025.1 GCA_017453885.1 Clostridia bacterium | reverse complement strand
GGCAACGCCGTACTTCACTCCGTCAGGTACTTCACTCGGCAACGCCGTACTTCACGCCGCAGGCACTTCACTCGCCGTCAGGCGTACTTCTCTCTCCACACTCAACCCTTTACTGTTTATTCTTTAACATTACGTCGTGCGCGCCGCCGCGTCGCAACTCTCGCTTTTGCCGACGGGTTTCAGGTTTTCACCCGTCAGGCTTTTTGCTCGGTTGCTCCTTTTCCCTGAAATCTTTTCGGAGAAAAGTTTTCAGGGAACCCTTTACGTCGAATGCGGCGAATTACTGTTTGTTCTTTAACATTACGTCGTGCGCGCCGCCTTCGACTATCGAAACGGAAGAAACGAGCGTGAGTTTTGCTTTTTTCTGCAATTCGGCGATGGTAAGCGCGCCGCAGTTGCACATGGTGGAGCGCACCTTCGCAAGCGTGCGCTGAACGTTATCGCCGAGTTTGCCGGCGTAAGGCACGTAAGAATCCACGCCTTCCTCGAAGGAAAGTTTCGCGCTGCCGCCGAGGTCGTATCTCTGCCAGTTGCGGGCGCGGTTGGAGCCTTCGCCCCAGTATTCCTTCATCAGGTTGCCGTTTATAAGTATCTTGTGCGAAGGGCTTTCGTCAAACCTTGCGAAGTACCGCCCCAGCATCACAAAGTCCGCCCCCATAGCCAGCGCGAGCGTAATGTGATGGTCGTGAACGATACCGCCGTCCGAACACACGGGAACGTAAACGCCCGTCTCTTCAAAATATTCGTCGCGAGCCTTACACACGTCGAGCAGGGCGCTCGCCTGACCGCGGCCTATGCCCTTCGTCTCGCGCGTTATGCAGATGGAGCCGCCGCCTATGCCCACTTTAACGAAGTCCGCCCCGCAATCGGCAAGGTAGCGGAAACCTTCCGCGTCAACCACGTTTCCGGCGCCCACCTTCACCTTATCACCGTATTTTTCCCTTATGAAATCTATGGTGATCTTCTGCCATTCGGTAAATCCTTCGGAAGAATCTATGCACAGCACGTCCGCCCCCGCTTTTACCAGCGCGGGAACGCGTTCGGCGTAATCCCTCGTATTTATGCCCGCGCCCACAACGTAACGCTTTTTCGCGTCGAGGTTCTCGTTGGTGTGCCTCTTGTGTTCGTCGTAGTCCTTGCGGAAAACAAAATATTTCAGTTTGCCGTCCTTGCCCACTATCGGCAGAGAATTGAGTTTATAATCCCATATTATATCGTTTGCCTCTTTGAGCGAAGTGCCTTCCGGCGCGGTTATAAGTTTTGAAAGAGGAGTCATAAACGTTTCCACCTTCTCGTCCGGCGCCATACGGCTCACGCGGTAATCCCTGCCCGTAACTATGCCGAGAAGTTTCCCTTCCGCAGTCCCGTCCTCGGTCACGGCAACGGTGGAATGCCCCGTCCTCTCCTTCAGTTTGAGAACGTCCTCGAGCGTGTCCTGCGGGCGAATGTTCGAATCGCTCACCACAAACCCCGCCTTATAAGCCTTGGTCCTCGCCACCATGGCGGCCTCGTCCTCTATCGACTGCGAACAGTAAATGAACGACACCCCGCCTTCCCTTGCCAGCGCCACCGCGAGTTTATCGTCCGAAACGGATTGCATAACCGCCGAAACCATAGGTATATTGACCGAAAGCGACGGCTCTTCCCCTCTTTTGAACTTCACGAGCGGAGATTTGAGGCTCACGTTCGCCGGAACGCATTCTTTGGAAGAATACCCGGGTATCAGAAGATATTCGCTGAAAGTGTGAGAGGCTTCTTTGATAACTGTTGGCATAATGTTTCTCCTTTTGTCTTTTCGTTTTATATGTAAATTTGTTGGATTTTTATCTTAAGATCGTATCGGGCCGCAACGCGACGAAAAAATTTTCACGGCGTCGTTTACTTTACCGTAAAGGCGGTATTCGTATTCGCCGTTATAAACGTAACCTGAATCGCACCCTGCGGGGATAAACAGCGCGAAGCAAAACACCCCCACAAAAAACGCAGTTATTATTTTTTCATATCCCTGTCTATAAAATATATTATTAAATATAATACTACATAAAGGTTTAAGTTGTCAAACGAATTTGAAAAGGCTTATCCGGAAATGTTCCGCTATTCCCACACTACCGCCGTTTCTCCGCGCGCTGTCGCTCGGTCGAGACGACGGAATGAAGAATGAAGTTCGCCTATCGGCGAGTGAAGTACCTTCGGTGTGAAGTACCTTCGGTGTGAAGTACGCCTGCGGCGAGTGAAGAGTGAAGAATGAAAGGGCTCCCGAAAAGTTTTACGCAGTAAAAGTTTTCGGGAAAGAGGAGAAACCGACAGTCAAGGCTTGCGGGCGAACACCTGCAGCCCGTTGCCAGACGGTCGCGTTTCGACGAGGGAAAGAGGAGCAATCGGCTTGAACGCAGAAAGGTGAAAACCTGCAACCTTTCGCGTTTTCTGCCGCATTGCGACGATGTCATCTTGAGCGTAGCCTAAAGGCGAAGTCGAAAGATCTCTATTC
>JAFTDZ010000221.1 GCA_017453885.1 Clostridia bacterium | reverse complement strand
CTTCGGCAAGCGACGGAAGTTCGTCGTAAAGGTATGCAAATTCCTTTTTTACATCGAACGAGAGCGATAATTTTTCCGCTATTTCCGCGTATCGGCTTTCGACCTCTTTAAGCGGAGCGACGTAGTTACCCCCGTTTTTCGCGCAAAAACAAGCCTTGATCAGCAGATCCGTGACCTTCGTATCGGCGGGATAACGTTTGCCCGGAGCGGACACGACCACGATTTTTCTGTCGCCGTCGGCAAGGACTATTCGCTTGAAATTTTCAAAACGGGCGGCGTCCGAAAGGGACGAGCCGCCGAACTTCGCGACCTTAAGCACGCAACCTTCCCAGCCTTATAAGTTCGGTAATTATGCCCACGGCGTTATAGGCGGCGCCCCTTCTCACGTTGTCGGCAACGCAATAAAAAAGCAAGCCGTTTTCAGCGGAACGGTCCTTGCGTATCCTTCCGATGAAAACCTCGTCTTTGCCGTCGGCGTAGTCGGAAACGGGATATATACGGGCGGAAGGATCGTCCGAAACTACTACGCCGCGCTGCTTTGATAACTCACGGCGAGCAATATCCGCCGTGATCTCTTTTTCAAATTCAACCGCAACGGAAACGGCATGGCAGTTTTTTACGGGCACGCGAACGCAGGTGGCGGAAACTTTGAGCGACGGAAGGTGAAGTATCTTTTTCGTTTCGTCTTCCATTTTCCGCTCTTCCGAGGTAGAGCCGTCGGGCAGAAAATCGCCTATTTCCGGTATGCACGTCTTTGAAATATCATACGGGTAAAAAGTTTGATTCATGCCGTTTAATGCGTGATTCAGGGCGTTTATTCCTTTTTGCCCGCTGCCGCTGACAGCCTGATAGGTGCAGTAATTCACCCGTTTTATGCCGTAACTTTTTAGGGCGTTAAGAGGCAGAACGCATTGAATTGTGGAACAGTTCGGGTTTGCGACGATCTTTTGCCCGCGGTAATCTTCGATATTGACTTCGGGAACGATAAGCGGAACGCCCTCTTCCATTCTCCAGCGCGCGGAATTATCCACGACCGTGGCGCCCGCCGCGGCAAATAGCGGAGCGTACCTACCCGATACCTCGCCGCCCGCGCTGAAAAACGCTACGTCTATACCGTTTATTTCCCTCTCGCAAAGAGGTAAAACATCAAGTTCCCGCGAGAAAAAGGGCACTTTTTTGCCAACGCTCCTCTCCGACGCAAAAATTTTAATTCCGTTTATCGGAAAGGCGCACTCTTCCAGAATTTCCAGAAAGGTACGCCCTACAAGCCCCGTTGCGCCGACCACGGCGACGTTATACTTTTTCATACGACCTCCGCTTTGCCGCTTTACGCGGTCGTAATATTATATGCGGAGTTTTCGATTTCGGTCAATCTATAGCGAGAACGCTGACCGCCTTGACCGGTTTGAGCGTTCTGAATTCGGAAAGCAAGTCGTCAATCGCGCCGGTAAATTCCTGCATATCGACGGTTATGGTTATGTACGCTATGTTCTTTATGGGCGTGCCCTGAACGGAGATGATGCTTCCGCCGTGTTTGTTCAGCACGTTGAGTATCTGCCAAAGGGTACCGCGCTCGTCGTTCGCGCGGAAAGCGAAAATCGCCTTCCTGCCGAGATCTTTGGACGGGTAGAAAATATAATCTTTATATTTATAGAAAGTAGAGCGGCTTATGTCCGCCGCCTTGCACGCCGCGCTTACGCTCATGCCCTCGTTATCGATTAAATTCCTCGCCTTCAGCACCATTTCGTAAAATGCCGGAAGTACCGCTTTGTTGACGATAAGATAGTCGTTATTCATTTCCGCATTGCTCCACGTTTGTTTTTATATATTATATACTGTTTTTATTTCTTTTACAAGTGTTTTTGTATGAAAAACAAAAAAATATAAAAAATGCGCCGCGAAAAGCGGCGCGGTATCGTTTAATTTTTGTTTGAATGTATCGGTGCGGGTATTCTGCCCCCGCGGGAAATAAATTTTTCAGCCGAGTAAGCGTTGGTTTTCATCACGGGCGCGCCGCCGAGAAGGCCGCCGAAATCCACCCTGTCGCCAACGCCCTTGCCTATAGCGGGCACTACTCTGACGGCGGTGGTCTTGTTGTTTACCACGCCTATGGCGCATTCATCCGCAATTATCGCGGAGATAACCGAGGCGGGCGTATCGCCGGGAACGGCTATCATATCGAGCCCGACGCTGCATACGCAGGTCATCGCCTCGAGTTTGTCGAGAGAGAGAGCGCCGCGTTCTACCGCGCTTATCATTCCGAGATCCTCGCTTACCGGGATAAACGCCCCGCTCAACCCGCCGACGTGATTGGAAGCCATAACGCCGCCTTTCTTCACCGCGTCGTTGAGAAGCGCGAGCGCGGCGGTGGTGCCGTGGCAACCTACGCTTTCAAGCCCCATTGCCTCGAGAACGTACGCTACGCTGTCGCCCACAGTGGGCGTAGGCGCGAGCGAGAGATCGATTATGCCGAATTTACATCCGAGGCGCTTCGCCGCTTCGTTTGCGATGAGCATTCCCGCGCGGGTTATCTTGAAGGCGGTGCGCTTTACCGTTTCGGCAACGGCGGTGAGATCCGCGGCGTCACCGCTTTCTATATTGCGTATCGCCTGCTCCACCACGCCCGGGCCTGAAACGCCCACGTTCACCGTGCATTCGCCTTCGCCCACGCCGCAGAAAGCCCCCGCCATGAACGGGTTATCCTCAACGGCGTTCGCGAAAACCACGAACTTGGCGCAACCTATGGAATCTCTGTCCGCGGTAAGGCGGGCGGTATCGAGAACTATTTCGCCCATCATCTTCACGGCGTCCATATTCGTGCCCGCCTTCGTGGAAGCGACGTTCACCGAAGAACAAACCCTTTCGGTTGCGGCGAGCGTTTCCGGAATGGTTTTGAGGAAACGGGTTTCCGCGTCGGTAAGCCCCTTCTGCACAAGAGCGGAATAACCGCCTATAAAGTCGATGCCGTTTTCTATCGCGGCGCGGTCGAGAGCCTTGGCTATTTCGGTAAACGCGCCCGAACTCGCCCCGACTATGGATACCGGCGTTACGGAAACGCGTTTGTTTACTATGGGAATGCCGTATTCGGTGGCGATATCGTTGCCGACCTTAACGAGATTTGCCGAATACCTTGAAATTTTATCGTAAACCTTGCCGGCGCAAACCTTTCCGTCGTCGGAAATGCAGTCGATAAGGCTCACCGCCATGGTTATGGTGCGGACGTCGAGGTTCTGCGCGTCCACCATGCGGACGGTTTCTAATATCTCTTTGCTGTTTATCATACGGCTATCCTCACACGTGGTGCATCTGCTCGAATATTTCCGCGCGCTGAATGTGAATGGAGAGTTCTGAGCGAGAGGCTATCTCGTCCAGCCCTTCCTTTATTTCCGCAAAGCCGAGCGGCGAGCGGGAAAGATCTATCATCATTATCATTACGAAATTGCCCTGCATTATCGTCTGTGAAATGTCCTCCACGTTGCAGTTCGCGTCGCTTATGTAACGGGTTATCTCCGCAAGAATGCCGGTTTTGTCTTTTCCGGTGGTTGTTATTATCGCTTTCATATCGACCTCTTTTTCTTCGGCGCGGGTAAAGGTTCACAATACCTACGACGCCTCTCGTTTTTCCTTGAATATTTTATCATTTTATATAATGTATGTCAACGTTTTTGACGGACTAACCGAAACGGCGAAAAAAAGTTTGACAACGAGAGTTTTTTTGTGGTAATATAAAGAAAAAAAGGAAGTCGATATATGGTCAACGAAAAGATGAAGGCGCTGGGCGAAACCCGTTCGGTAATAAGAGAACTGTTTGAATTCGGCAAAATACTTAAAAGAGAGCGCGGTGAAGAAAATGTTTTCGACTTCTCCCTCGGTAACCCGAGCGCGCCCGTTCCGGATTGCGTGAACGAGGCGATAGAAAACAGACTGAAGGACGGCAATATACACAACTACACTTCCGCGCAGGGCGACCTTTCCGCTCGGGCGAAAATTGCGGAATACCACCGAAATCGCACGGGAATCGACATTTCCGCCGACAATATATATATGACCTACGGCGCGGCTTCAGCCCTCTCGGCGGTGTTCCTCGCGCTGAACACGGGAAGTTGCGAATATATTGCTATAGCCCCGTTCTTCCCGGAATACAAGGTTTTTACGGAGAGCGCGGGCGGCAAACTTGTCGCAGTAAAAACGAAGGACGACTTCTCTCTCGACGTTGACGCCGTCGCCGCCGCCGTGACCGAAAAGACCTGCTGCGTGATACTCAATTCGCCAAACAACCCCGTGGGCAACGTTTATTCGGAAAAAGAACTGAAAGCCCTTGCCGCGGCTCTGTCAATAAAACGCAAACAAACGGGCAGGACGATATACATAGTTTCGGACGAGCCCTACCGCGAAATAACTTACGGCAAAGACGTGCCGGACGTGATGAATATCTACGACGATACGATAATTTGCTATTCCTTCAGCAAGACGCTTTCGCTTGCCGGCGAGAGGATAGGCTACGTTGCCGTATCGCCGAAAGCCGACTGCACCGGAGAAATATATTCCGCCGTGTGCGGAGCGGGAAGGGCGCTCGGTTACGTTTGCGCGCCGAGCCTTTTCCAGCGAGTGGTGACGGACTGCCTCGGAAAAACCGCCGATATCGCGGTTTATCGCAGAAATCGCGACCTTATATACGAAATAGTTACACGCTGCGGGTTCGAGTGCGTAAAGCCGGAAGGGGCGTTCTATCTTTTTATTAAATGCCCGATAGAAAGCGGAAAGTTTTTTGAGATATGCAAGGGAGAAGGCGTGCTGGTCGTGCCGTCGGAATCATTCGGCGTGAACGGATACGTTCGCCTCGCGTACTGCGTGCCGACCGACGTTATAGAGCGTTCCGCCCCGCATTTTGAAATCATCGCGAAAAAGTGCGGACTTATGAAATAAAAGTATTCAATAAAAGACAAAAATTTACGGCGTCGCTCCAACGATAGAGCGGCGCCGTTTTTTTATTTTCTCAAACGCAATTTGCCAATTTCCGAATACAGCCGCAACCGCGCGCCGAGTTCGGGATTTTTTTCCTTAGACTTATCCGTGTTTATACCGTCGGAAATATCGTAGGAAGCGGACTTTTCGTGACCTATCACCGCCCTGCTGTTGCAGGCGAGTTCTTCGGGCAAGCCCACGTCGCTTATCATGCGGTGGCGGGGCGAGTTGACGTCGGACGACGGCAGCGTGAACATTCCGTTTTCCTTGGCAAGCAAGGTAAGCCTTTCCGCGGTTTCGGCGGTGAGAGCGACGGGAGAATATTCCACCGCGTCGAACCCCGTTTCTCCGAGGTCTTTCATAAGTTCGTCGAGATAACCTTGTTCGAGTTCGATAACAGTTTCTTCCCCGTCGTAAACCCTGCGCGTTTCGCCCACGTAGGAATAGCAGGCGAGCGCGCCGTGCCGATGGGCCAATTCAGCCACGCTGCGAGCGGAAGGAAGATCGTCCGCCGGGATATAGAAGAAACGTATTTCATGCTTCAGGCAGTTTACGAGGTCGTAAGCGTAGTAATCGCTGCGTATATCGGAAAGGGCTATGCAGTATTCTTCTTCCACCTGAATTTTGAGCGCATCCTTTATGAACGAGAGAATCGCTTCGGCGCTGCCGAACTTCTGTATAAGTTTTTCGGCGAAGGCGTAAAGAATGTGCCTTTCGGTTATCGTGCCGCCTTCGGCGTAGCGGGAAAGCGGTTTTACGTCCTTATCGAAATTTATGGAAATACCGTATTTTTTTATGCGGGCGTTGAACTTTTCCACCATCTGCCTGTCGCGGGCGGCGCGGTCGGCGCGCACGGCGGCTATCTCCTTATCGAGTGCGTTTATCTCGCCCGAAGGAATGCCGCGGATAGTAACGAAGCCGACGTCCTTCTCGTAAAAACTGTTTAGCCACCGTCCCTTCCCCTCGTAGAAACGGGCGCGGAGTTGCAACCCCACCGTACATTCCATACCGAGGATATTGCAGGCTTTTACGAATTCCGCCGCGCCGGAAAGCGTATCGTGGTCGGTCAGTCCGGCAAACTCCAGCCCGCTCTTATACGCGGTATAAGCCGCCTGCGACGGGGAGTACGGCGAAAAGGAATAAAACGAGTGCAGCGACAAATTCCCCTTGCCTTCCTTGGTTTCCGGTATCAGGGCGCGGTCGTCCGCCTCTGCCTTTTTCAGCAATTTTACCCCTTTCAATCTCTTCTTCGCCCTCTTTGCGGAGAGCAATTTTACCATTTGTTCTCTTTCCATTTTCTCACCTTGTTCGGCGGAGCCGAAAATTTATTTTCCGACGCAAAACCTTGAGAATATATCGTCTATTATGCTTTCCGAAGCCGTTTCGCCGGTGATCTCGCCGAGCGTTTCCCACGCGGCGGTTATATCTACCGCGGCGGCGTCGAGCGGCATGTTCTTTATCGCGTCAAGCGCGGCGGACAGCGCGTCGGAAGCCGCCTTTAACGCGTAAAAATGCCGTTCTTCGGATATTACTTCGCCGGAGAGATCGACCTTGCCGTCAAAGACTTTTTCGGATACGGCGTCGATAAGCGCGGAGAGGTTTTCGCCCGTTTTTGCGGAAACTTCCATATCGCATTTTCTGTAACGGTAACCTTCGGCGTCACGCTTGTTGTTTACCACGAGGCGCGCCTTTCCTTCCGAAAGGGCAAGTATCTCCTCGTCCTCGGCGTCGAGTTCCCTCGTTCCGTCTAAAACGACCAGAGCGATATCGCACGCGTCTAAAATCCTGCGGGAACGGTTTATGCCTTCCGCCTCTATTCCGTCGGACGAAGATCTGATGCCTGCCGTATCGGAGAGTTCGAAGCGGACCCCGCCGTGGATAAGCGTTCCCTCTACCGCGTCCCTCGTGGTGCCGGCTATCGGAGAAACGATGGCTTTATCCGAAGAGATAAGCGCGTTGAGAAGGGAACTTTTGCCCGTGTTCGGCTTGCCGACTATGGCGACCTTAACCCCGTTTTTTATCTTTCTGCCGCGCGTGAACGTGGCGGCGAGTTCATCGGCCTTTGTCTTTACGCCGGCGACCGACAGGTAAATCTTTTCCGCGTCGGCTTCTTCCACGCCTTCCTCGGGGAAGTCGATGCCCGCGTCTATAAGCGAAAGGCATTCTTTGAGTTTATCCTGTAAACCCCGTATTTCACGCGTTAAACGCTCTCTGTAAAGGTAATAACCCGCCTTCACTTCCCCCTCGCTCTCGCTGTTTATCATATCGATAAGCCCCTCGCACGAGGAGAGAGAAAGTTTTCCGTTGAGGAAGGCGCGTTTGGTAAATTCGCCGCGGCCGGCGGGTTTGCAGCCGAGCGCGAAGGTGCGCCTGAGTATCCCGCGCGTTATAGCGGTGCCGCCGTGGCAATGAAATTCCACCATCTCCTCGCCCGTGTAACTTTTAGGCGCCTTGAAATATACGCACATACCGAAATCGGTAAAATCTCCGCCGTCTATCTCTCCCACGTACATACGGTACGGTTCGAAGTCTTTTACGGCAATTTTACCCGACGGGCGAAACATTTTTTCGGCAACGGAAAGCGGAGAATCTCCGCTTATCCTTATTATGGCTACGCCGCCTACGCCTATGGGCGTGGATATGGCGGAAACGTTTTCAAGTAACATTTACGGCCTCCGTATTCACCGCTCTCTCCTTTTCGTAAAACACCTTTTTTATGGTTTTGAGAGCGAGCGGGAAGAATATAACTATTACGACTATCTCCGCTATCGGGTACGACCACCAGATAAGATCCACCCCCGCGAGCAAACTCAACAGAAACGCCGCGGGAAGAAGCACGCCGACCTGACGGAGAACGGACATAAACATCGAACTTACGCCCTTGCCTATCGACTGAAACATCGTTATGGTTATAACGCTCAACCCGGCGGGCAGGAAACTTACGCTTATTATCCTGAATGCCGAAACCGCCTTTTCGAGCATTTCCTCATTGGCGCTTATGCTGCCGAATACCGACAGTATATAGCGGGAAACCGTCTGGAAAAGCGTAAAGCCCACCGCCATTATAACCGTGGCGACGGTCAGCGCGATGCGGAAAGCCTTATAGAACCTGTCCTTTTTATTCGCGCCGTAATTGTAGGCAAGAATGGGCAGAATACCTTGGTTCAGCCCGAAACACGGCATGAACACGAACGACTGCACCTTGAAGTACACGCCGAGAATGGTTATTCCGTACTTCGACCTGAAGTAGCGGAGTATTCCGTTCATCGCCATTATCGTAAACGAGCCTATCGCGTTGAGGATAATGGTCGGCAAGCCTATTTTATAAATATTGACTATCGTCCTGCCCTTCATGCGAACGAATTTCGGCGAGATGGAAACTTCCGATTTTTTCACCGCGAAGGTTATCACCGTGAATATCATCGCGAATATCTGCCCTATAACCGTGGCGACCGCCGCGCCCGTAACGCCCATTTTGAAAGCAAAGATAAAGACGGGATCGAGAATGATATTCGTTATCGCGCCGATAAGTTGCGACACCATAGGTATGGTCATGCGACTCATCGCCTGATTTACTTTGTTCACGAACACTTCGACATACATACCGAAGGAGAATATCATACATACCGACAGGTATGAAACGACCATATCAACGGTTTCTTCATCGCCCGTGAACAGGCGCGCGACCGGCCGTATAGCCGTTGCGCCGAGTATCATAAACACCGCGCAATGAGCGAGCGACACGACAAGCCCCGTGGAAGCGACTTTAGAAGCCGAATATCTGTCCCCCTCGCCGAGGTGACGGGCTATAAGAGAGTTGGAACCGACCGCTATGCCGAGCGCGAAAGCCATATACAGAAGTTGAAACGGGAAGGCAATGGATACCGCGTCGAGCGCGCGTTCCGCCGCCGTACCGCCTATAGCGGATACGAACATACTGTCAACGACATTATAAAGCGCCTGAACGAGCATGGATATCATAGCCGGCAAGGACATGGTGATTATCAGTTTGCCCATAGGCATTACGCCCATTTTTTCCGACCTGTTTTTTACGGCATCCTTTTTATTTTCGCCTTGCGGTTGGTTTCGATCCGGAAGTATTTCGTTTTTTTCGTCCATAAGTATCCTCGATTAAGTCTTTCCCCCGAAATCACAAAAACAAGGTTTAACGCGTGATATACGCGGTTTTTTACTTTTTATCGTCAAATTCTCCGAAGGGGCTTTCGGGCTTTTCCGCCTTCTTGTTACCCTCTTCAGAAAGATCGTAAGGATCCCGATAACTGCCGTCGCCGTAGGCGTAAGGGTTGCCGCCGCCGTACATCGAATGCATTTTCATCTTCATAAACTCGCGGTATTCGTCGCTTGAATTTTTCCGCGTGACGAAAACGAGTATCGGCCACATAAACGGGAAGAAGAAGGATAGCAGGGTGAATATCCAGGCGCTCCTCGGCGCATAGTTGAGAAACAGCACGTATATAAGGAAAACCTTCGCGATGGAATATATCCCCTCCACCGCCGCGCTCGCGTAGCCGAAAAGCATTCCCTGATAGTAATCGGCGGACATTACGCCCGGCGTACTGTTTATCAGCGCGCCCTGTTCGTTGTATTCGGCTGTTCCGTAAATGTATTCAAAGGTTTCGGTTTTAAGCGTTCTGCTCCAAACGTCCGACAGGAGCGGAGCGAAATATATATCGGTTATAAGGCGGAAAACGAGCGTTAAGGCTTGAAGGATAAGCACTACGAGCGCTATCCACTTTGCCTTTATGCCGAAGAACATCGCCTCGCCGGCAAGTTTACCCGCAAGATAGGTGGAAGCGACGGGTATCCAGGCGAGAAACGCAATTTTCATATTCCTTTTTTTAGCCATAGCGAACAGGCCGAAAGAGAGGAAAAGATAACAAAAAATCAGGTAACCGCCGTAAACGAGGCCGGAAGCCGCCGCCGCGCCGCCTACCGTTATCGGCAAAGCGGCCGCGCCGATGATGGTCAGACTTTGAAGTATCCTTGCGAAAAAAGTATATAACAACTTGTTACACCTCCGATAAATTTCCCCTCTCTATATTCCGAATTGATCGAGTACGACTACCGCCAATGCGAGAAATACCCCCGCGGACAGCAAAACGACGGGCAGTACCGCCGACTTCCTCTCCCTGTTCAGGCTGACGAAGCCGCCGCGGGAATAGCGCATCGCGTCCGGATAATATTTTCTGAATTCCTTCACCTGCGACGCGTCGATAATTATGCTCGAAGTTTTCACCCTGCTCTCCGCAGACATAAGCACGGGAACGGGTTTACGCCTTTTGCCGTTTTCTATCGCGCTTTTGCGCATCAAAAAGTTTGCGAAGTAGTAACACCCTACGAGCAGCATTATCACCCCCGCCGGAACGGAAAACGCCGTTACCACGTTTCCGACGCCCACGGAAGAGGAAACTTCCGCGAACACCGCGAAGGCGTAAGCGAATAAATTGTTGAAGAAGTGCATCGCCGCGCCCACGGCGAAATTCTTCGTAACGTAAACGCACGCGCCTATCGCAACCCCGCCGAGAAACTGCAAAATCAACTGGTTGAAATTCCCGTGGAAAAGGGCGAACATAGCCGCGCTTAAGGTTACCGACGCGAAGAAACCGAAGCGGGAAAGCCCGCGCATTATTATTCCGCGGAAGGCTATTTCCTCGCACACGCAAGGCAAAAGCACCGTGAGATAAAGATACAGTATCACCCACAGCGGGTTGCCGGAGAGATTTTCCGGATCTATCGCCGTGCCGCCCGTTCCGAAAGAAGCGCTCTTCGCAAATTCCATATGGAGCGGAGAAAAACATATCTGCACCCCGACGACGAGCGCGCACCCGAACAGAATGGGCGTAAAGTCGAAGCGGTTTTCGTAACCGCCGCCCCGAACGGGATTAACCCCGTTTATCACGCAAAAAACGAGCGAAAACGACAAAATGAACGCCTGAGAAATAACCGCGTAAACACACAGGATCAGATACGAGTCGCCGTTTGCCGCCTCGGAAATAAAGGCGACGAAACCCGTCGCGCGCAAAATGTACGGCAGCGCGAAAAACGCGAGGAGCATTACGATATAGAATACCGCGGCCCCCGTGGCGGTGAAGTCGTTCGGATTGTAACGGCTCGGAGCGGTAAGCCCCTTCGTGTACTCGTTCCTGTATTTCATCTTAACTCCGTCTTCAGTATTTCTTTTTCGCTATCTGAACTATAATGCCCGTAAGCAAAATAGAGGAAGCGAGTATTATCAGTATTCCCCAGACATTGAGCAGACTGCCGCCCGCAGCGGTGTTGTCTATGATTATCAACACGCCCGCCGCGGCATATAAAAGATAACTTATTATCCTGACTATTTTCATTGTTCTCCTCAATACGCTCTCGCGAAGAAAACCACCGTTTTCGCAGGTTTTCCGCATATAGCGCAAGTTTTTCCGGAAACGTCGTCCTCGGTCATAACGCGGGTGGTGGCGGAAGCGGACTGCTTCACCTTTTCTTCGCACTCGCGGCAACCGCACCAGGGCGCCTTTACGAAGTTTCCGTCAACTCCCTTTATTATCTCGTTGAGATTTTCCGCCCATACGACCTTCTCGTCGCGGAGTTTTCTCGATTTTTCAAGCATATTTTTCTGAATGTCGCAAAGCAGGTTTTCTATCGCGGCAACATCGCCGAGGGCATAGGAATTCTTCTCGTGCGTGTCCCTTCTCGCGACGAACATCTGACCGTTTTCTATATCTCTCGGCCCTATCTCTATCCTCACGGGCACGCCCTTCATCTCCCACTCGTTGAACTTCCAGCCGGCGCTCTCCTCGCGCGCGTCTATCTCGGCGCGGATGCCCGCCGCTTTGAGTTTTGCGGCGACTTCTTCAGTTTTTTCGGTAACGCCGCCCTTGTGCGCGGCGACGGGAATTATTATGACCTGTATCGGAGCGACGACCGGCGGAAGTACCAGACCGCGTTGATCGCCGTGCGCCATAATAAGCGCGCCGATAAGCCTTGTGGAAACGCCCCAGGAAGTGGAATAACCGTACTTCAGAGTTCCGTCTTTATCGAGGAACTTCATATCGAAAGCCTTCGCGAAGTTCTGACCGAGGTAGTGCGAGGTACCCGCCTGAAGGCTTTTGCCGTCAAGCATCATCGCTTCCATTCCGTAAGTGGCTACGGCGCCGGCAAACTTTTCCTTCTCGCTCTTTCTCCCGACGAAAACGGGTATTGCGAGGGCGTTTTCGGCAAACTCCTTATACACTCCGAGCATAGTCTGCGCTTCCTGTTCCGCCTCCTCCTCGGTGGCGTGAACGGTGTGGCCTTCCTGCCAGAGAAATTCGCTCGTGCGGAGAAACGGGCGGGTGGTCTTTTCCCAACGCATAACGTTGCACCATTGATTCATTATTATCGGAAGATCCCTGTAACTCTGCAACCACTTCGCGTACATCTGGCAGATTATGGTTTCGCTGGTGGGGCGGATAACGAGGTTTTCCTGCAGTTTTTCGCCGCCGGCGTGCGTTACCACGGCTACTTCCGGCGCGAACCCCTCTACGTGTTCCGCTTCCTTTTTCATATAACTTTCGGGTATCAAAAGCGGGAAGTATGCGTTCTTGACTCCCTTTTCCTTAAACCTTCTGTTCAGTTCGTTCTGAATATTTTCCCAAATCGCGTAACCGTAAGGGCGGATGACCATCGTGCCCTTTACCGGCCCGTAATCCACGAGTTCGGTTTTCAGTACGACGTCCGTATACCATTGCGGAAAATCGACCGTCATGTCGGTTATCTCTTTTACGAATTGCTTTTCTTTAGACATAGTATGTTGACCTCTGATGTTTTATTTCTTTCCGTACAAAAAAAAGATATACACAGTATATCTTCAAGTAATTATAACATACAAAAATTTTTTTTACAAGCGTTTTTATATGCCCATATTCCGTTTTAACGCTACGAGCGCGCGGTACGCGGGCAAAAACAGAAATATTACGGAGAGCGTAACGCTTGCGGTGTGGACGGCAAGCGTGGGCAGCGACGAATAAAAATACGCCTTGGCGGACTTCGCGCCGAGACCGGCTATCTTCGGATATACGAGATTATCTATCAGCGTGAAGCACGGCGTGAGCGCCGCCGCAAGCAGGCACAGCCCGGCGAAAATCAAGACGAAACGCCGCGATAATGCGCGTTTTACGCCGCTTTCTTCATTTTCAAGCCCCGCCGCGACTCTCTTTTCGGCATAGGCGCGGTTGAGCAAAATTCCGTAAAGCCCCGTTACGAGCGACAGCGCGGGAAAATATAAGGCGTAGTCCGCGACTATGTTCGGGTAAACGTAAGGGAACACAAAGCCCCTTATCAAAACGAAAACAAGGGTACATACGACACCCTTGAAAGGCCCGAACGCCACGCTGAAAACTATTATCATAAGCGAAACGAGTTCCACGCCAGCCGCAAAGGACAAAACGAACTGCGCCGCCACGATAAGCGCCGCGTAAACGGATATAACGGCTAAAGTTTTTGCGGAAACCGCAAACGCGCGGTTTCCGCCGCTCGCTCCTTTCAATTTCAGTAAGTATATTCGTAAGCGGAGAGTACGAGAAGGAAGTGTTCTCCGTTCTCAACTACCTGTCCGCTCGCGCCCTTCGCGCAGGAATAATAAGTTTTTTCGGCGTATTCGTAAGTAAATTCTTCGAAATGGTTCGCAACGCCGTTTATCTCTCTGGGGCTGCCGGTATAGATGAACCAGGAACTTCCGCTGTACGTTGTGCCGCCATCGCTTACGACGGGATCGTTATCCACGGCGGTGTTGCCGCAAACTTCTTTGATCATTATACCGTAAATGCTTATCGTTCCGCTGTAGGTGAAATCGTGTTTCTTTTCTTCAACGGAACCCTCTTCGGCGTTTTCGTTCTGTAAAAAGTTGAGCACGTCCGCAAGGTAACCGAATTCGCCTTCCGCTTCGTAGGTCTTTTCAAATTCGCCCGCGATGACGGTAACGGTTACGTTCTTGCGGGAAGCGTCAACGCTCTCGCACGAGGCGAAAAAGACGCAAACGAGCGCTAAAACGCATATTAACGCCACTTTTTTGAGTAATTTGTTCATAGGTGAAAACCCTCCTGAAAAATAAAATGTCTTTTTCCTTCGGAAAGGAAAAAGACAACGCAAAGACATTGCGGTAAACCGGCGTTTTCTTAAAAAACAACGCTACCGCCGAGTGCCTTCGATCCCCTTCTCCCTCCGAGAAGAACCGAAAATATTGAAGATACGGCAGGTCTCCTGACTTATTGCGGAACTTTTTTTGAAAAGCGAAAGGCGCTTTTCGCCTGCGGCGATCCTTCCCGTTTCCAGTGTCTTGCCGCGCTCCGCATACAGTAGCGGGGGCTGTGAGGTTTCTGACCTTCTTCCCTGTTAGACTCCGCCCGCGGGCGGAGTACCGCATTTCGTTTTATTTAATTATATCCCAAAAAGCCCGTGTTGTAAAGCGAATTTACCGCGCGGGTAAAAATTAGCGTTTTTCCGCAGGATATTACGGTTTTTACAAAAAAGACAGGAAGAATTGCAAAATCGTTATTTTTTTATCGAAAAACGCTTGAAAAAATAGTCGTTTCGGTTTATAATAAAGAGGTTGAATAAAAATATATTTTTTAAGGAGATACCTTTCATGAACAAAGCGCAAGAAACCGTTAACGCGATAAGGATTTTATCGGCGGAAGCAATTCAGAAGGCGAATTCCGGTCACCCCGGTCTGCCTCTCGGCTCGGCACCCATCGGCTACACGTTATTTGCGGACTTCCTCAAATTCAATCCGAAGAACCCGAATTTCGACGACAGAGATCGTTTCGTTCTCTCAGCCGGCCACGGCTCCATGCTGCAGTATTCCCTGCTTCACATCTTCGGTTACGACGTTACGATGGAAGATATTAAAAACTTCCGTCAACTCGGTTCCAAAACGCCCGGCCACCCCGAATACAAACACACGCCCGGCGTTGAAACCACTACCGGTCCGCTCGGTCAGGGCATAGCGAACGCCGTAGGTATGGCGATAGCCGAGGCTCACCTCGCCGCCACTTTCAACCGCGAAGGTTTCCCCGTGGTGGATCACTACACCTACGCCCTCTGCGGCGACGGTTGTATGCAGGAAGGCATCGAGTACGAAGCCGCCTCCCTTGCGGGAACGCTGAAACTCGGCAAACTTATAGTTTTCTACGACGATAACGAAATAACCATAGAGGGCAATACGGACGTTGCCTTCACCGAAGACGTTGCCGCCCGCCACAAGGCGCAGGGCTGGCAGGTAATAGACGTAAAGGACGGAAACGACCTCAACGCCATAAAGAAGGCAGTTAAAAAAGCCAAGGCGGAAACGACAAAACCTTCGCTTATAATATGCCACACGACCATAGGTTACGGTTCTCCCCTCGCCGGCACGCACGATTGCCACGGCGCACCCCTCGGAGAAGAAAACCTTGCTAAAACGAAGGAAAACCTCGGTTGGACGTGCGCTCCGTTCGAACGGCCCGCGTCGGTCAGATCGCTCGCGAGAAGTTACCGCGTGAAAGGCGGAAAGATTGAGAGAGCCTGGAATGCTATGTTCGAGCAGTACGCCGAAAAGTACCCCGACCTCGCCGCGCAGTATAAGGACTGGATGGCGGGCAAACTTCCCGACCTTGTAAATAACGACGATCTGTGGCAATTCCCCAAGGCGGACGCGACGAGAGGATCGAGTTTCACCGTTCTCAACAAACTCGCCACACTCGTTCCCAACCTTATCGGCGGCAGCGCGGATCTCGCTCCCTCGAACAAATCCAACATGAAGTCGAGAGAATATATGTCCGCCGACAATATGGCGGGTTCCAACATACACTTCGGTATTCGCGAACACGCTATGGCGGCTATAACCAACGGTATGCTCGTTCACGGCGGTCTGCGCGCCTACTGCGCGACCTTCTTCGTGTTCTCCGACTATATGAAGAACGCGATGCGCCTCTCCGCGATGATGAATATCCCCGCTATTTATATATTGACGCACGATTCCATCGGCGTCGGAGAGGACGGCTGCACGCACGAACCCGTAGAACAACTCGTAGGGCTCCGCAGTATTCCGAATATGAAGGTATTCCGCCCGTGCGACAATAAGGAGACCACCGCCGCCTGGATAACCGCGCTCACCACGCAATCGCCCACGGCTTTGGTGCTTACCCGCCAGACGCTCGCCCAGAACGAAACTTCGGGCGTGAACGCTTTGAAAGGCGGATATATCCTCTCCGACAGCGAGAAGGCGACGCCTGACGTTCTGCTTATCGCTTCCGGCTCCGAAGTGGAACTCACCGTTAAGGCGCAGGCGGAACTTAAGGCGCATGGCGTTGACGCGAGAGTGGTTTCCATGCCGTGTATGGAACTTTTCGAAGCGCAGAGCGCGAGATACAAAGAATCCGTTATCCCCTCAAAAGTCCGCGCGAGAGTGTGCGTGGAAGCGGGTTCTTCCTACTCCTGGTACAAGTACGCCGGCCTCGACGGAGAGATAATCTCCATGGATACATTCGGCGCTTCCGCCCCCGCGAAACAGTTGTTTGAAAAATACGGCTTCACGGTCGCGAACGTTGTGGAAAAGGCTTTGAAGACAGTAAGAAAGTAATCCGTTTATGAAAAAGCCGACCTTTTGAGGTCGGCTTTTTTGTCGTTTTTGCGCGATAAAGGCGGCTGATTGGAATTTTCGCCCCGCGGTAAATGCGAGAGGAGCGAATATCACGACCGATAAGTATCCCCGTCCTCGTTGAAACCGAGACTTATCAAAAGGGCGACGTTCACTTTGTTCATAGTCACGTCCGGCAGGACGCCTATCTTTTCCTTAAGGCGCCGCTTGTCGAGCGTGCGGATCTGTTCGAGCAGAACGACGGAATTTTTGGACAGGCCGTACCGTTCGGCCTCGAGTTCTATGTGCGTAGGGAGCCGCGCCTTGTCTATGCGGCTGGTGACCGCCGCGGCGATAACGGTCGGGCTGTATTTGTTTCCCACGTCGTTCTGAACGACGAGTACCGGGCGAACGCCGCCCTGTTCGCTGCCGACGACGGGGCTCAAATCGGCGTAATACAATTCACCTCGTCTGATCATATAATTACCCCTCTTTTTGATAAGGATAACCGTTAAGCCCCTTACATTATATGTACTTACGGAAACTTTCGGCAACCTCTCGGTTAAATTGTTGCCGCAATAAATTTTTTTATACGGAAAGCGGCCGGCTTTTGATTTTCGCCGACCGCTCTTTTAATTTTCCTTTCGTTTCAACTGATGAATTTGCACACTTTATCCGCGTAATCGGTGGGATCTTCTATCGGAAGCCCCTCGATCAGTTGCGCCTGAACGAGAAGGATATACGCGAGGTCTTTCAGCCTTTCCCTGTCGCCGTCGTAAAGGTTCTTCACCTTTTCAAACACGGGGTGAGTGGAATTTATCTCCAGCACTTTCTGCGCGGTGACCTTGTTCGCCTCCGCATTCGGCATGGAATTGAGAACTTTTTCCATCTCGATGGAAACCGCCCCTTTACTGCTCAGACAAACGGGGTGATTTTTAAGCCTGCCGGTTATCTTTACTTCGGCTATTCTGTCCCCGAGGCACTCTTTGATATAGTCGGAGATCTCCTTGTTCTCCTCGGCGTTCTCCTCTTTCGTTTCGATGCCCGTATCGTCGCCGGCGGCGTTGCGGAACTCCTTTTCGGAAAACGCACCGAGCATCTTTATGCAGAACTCGTCTATCTCGTCGGTGAAGCACAGCACGTCGTAACCCGCGTCGATAACGGCTTCCGTCTGCGGCAGAGCCTTGACGCCTTCCGCCGTCTTTGCGGTGCCGTAGTAAATATATTTCTGTCCTTCGGGCATAGCGTCAACGTATTCTTTAAGGGTGATCTTCTTGTCCTGCTTTGCAGACCAGAACATAAGCAGGTCTTTAAGCCCTTCTTTGTGCGCACCCCAGTCGCTGTAAACGCCGTATTTTATCTGCAGGCCGAAGGCGTTCCAGAACTTCTCGTAGGTTTCGCGATCGTTTTCGAGAAGGGAAGAAAGTTCGCCCTTTATCTTCTTCTCTATGCTCTTGCCTATAGCCTTCAACTGTTTGTCCTGCTGAATGGTTTCCCTCGAAATGTTCAGGGTGAGTTCGCTGTCCACCACGCCCTTCACGAAACTGAAATAATCGGGCAAAAGGTCGGCGCAGCGCTCGGTGATAAGCACGCCGTTGGTATAAAGTTTAAGCCCTTTTTCAAAGTTCTTCGTATAATAATCGAACGGCGCGCGGGCGGGCACGAACAGCAGCGCGCGATAATCGACGACGCCTTCGGTAGAGTAGTGTATCACCTTGAGAGGATCTTCCCCGTCGTAGAATAGGTTTTTGTAAAATTCGTTGTACTCCTCGTCCTTTATCTCGGCCTTGTTCTTCTTCCACAGCGGCACCATGGAATTGAGCGTTTCCACTTCCGAATACTTCTCCGAGGGTTTGCCCTCTTCCTCGCTCGGCCTGTACTTGGTAACTTCCATCATTATCGGATAGCGGATATAGTCGGAATACTTTCTGACCAGCGACCTTATGCGGTATTCTTCGAGGAATGCCGAATAATCTTCATCCTCGGTGTCCTTCTTTATATAAAGGGTTATTTCCGTGCCGTAACCGTCCTTCTCGGCGGGCTTTACGTCGTAACCTTCGGCGCCGCTGCTCACCCATTTATACGCCTCGTCCGAGCCGTATGCCTTGGACAGCACTTCCACCTTGTCGCTGACCATAAACGCGGAATAAAAGCCCACGCCGAACTGACCTATGATATTTACGTTGTCGTTCTTTTCGGCGTTCGCCTTGAAGTCCTGCGAGCCGCTCTTCGCTATAACGCCGAGGTTGTTTTCAAGGTCTTCCTTGGTCATGCCTATGCCGTTATCGCGTATCTTAAGGGTGCGGTTTTCCTTATCGGCGAATATCTCGATGCGGAAGTCCCCGCGGGAAATGTCGCCTATGTTCTCGGTAAGGCTTTTATAATAAAGTTTATCGATAGCGTCGCTGCAGTTGCTTATAAGTTCTCTCAAAAATATTTCCTTATGCGTATAGATGGAATTTATCATAAGGTCGAGTATCTTCTTTGATTCCGTCTTGAAACTTTTCATTTTTCTCTCCTTCGGTTAGCAGTTTTAGATATTAACTGTTAGCACTCTATTTATTCAACTGCTAATATTATACCACGTTGAAATTTCTTGTCAACGGTTTTTCGGTAAATTTTCAAAAAAAATTACAAAGCGAACGAAAGAAGCGCCCGCGGCGAGTAAAATCGCCGCGGGCGCCGATCGTTTTTATTTTAATCGACTACTTTGAAGCCCCTGTCTTTCAGCCACTTCACGGAGAGGGCGAACCAACTTTCCGTACCGCTCGTGACGGCGGGAACGGCCGAAGCGGAGTAAACGCGGTCGTCCGTGAGCGACAAGCCGTGTTGCCCGTGCTCGTAAACGTGCAGATTGAACGGAACGCCGTGTTCCTTTGCGGCGGCGGCGAGGCGTAAACAGTTCGTTACGTCAACGCAACCGTCGTCCGAAGTGTGCCATATAAAGAGCGGCGGAGTATTTTCGTCAACGTTCTTTTCTATGGAAAGATCTTCGGCAAGGGCGGCGTTGCCCGCGGTGAGATTGTTGAAAGTTCCGCCGTCGCCGAGGCCGTTCGATATTACGGCGTAACTCGGAATGGCAGCGTCCGGGCGGGCTTCTTCGGGCGCTATTCCTATATTTTTTACGGGCTCGCGCGCGTACATTGTGGCAATGCTGCCGCAAAGATGACCGCCGGCTGAAAAGCCTATTTCGGCAACGTGCGTTTTATCGGTAAACTGCTTTTCCGCTTCCCTTCTGATATACGCCATAGCCATCGCCGCTTCGCAAAGTTGCGTAGGATAAACGGAAACGGGCGCAACCGAATAGCGAAGTATATACGCGTTGAAACCTTCCGCATAGTACGCCTCGGCAACGGGTTCCGCTTCCCTGTCCGAACAGAAAACATACGCTCCGCCCGGCAGAACGAGCATGGCGGGGTATTTCCTCGTCGGGTTTATCTCCGGGCTGTTTTCGTGGAGAATCACCGTAAGTTTACCGCCCGCGTTTTTGCCGCGCGGCAAGTTGAAATAGTCATACAAATCAACGTTAAAAGTTTTCATAAGTCCCCTTTTTCTCACGTTATCGCAAGTTTTTTAATTTTCCGCAAGCCTTCTGCCCATAAGGATGCCCATTACGGACGCCATCATAAGTCCGCGCGTCCACCCGCTGGAATCCCCGAGGCAATGCAAGCCCTTTATATTCGTGGTGAAGTTTTCGTCCATCTTCACGCGGTTGCTGTAAAATTTGAGTTCGGGCGAATAGAGAAGCGTTTCTTCGGAAGCGAACCCCGGCACTACCATATCTACCGCCTGAATGAAATTGATTATGTTCACCATGGCGCGGTAGGGCATAGCGGCGGTTATATCGCCCGCAACGGCGTCAACGAGCGTCGGGCGAACGTTGGACTGCGCAAGTTCCTTCGGCCAAGTCCTCTTTCCGTCGAGGATATCACCGAAACGCTGAACGAGTATATGCCCCGCTCCGAGCATATTAGTAAGTTCCCCGACTTTCTGCGCATAGGCAATGGGTTGATTGAACGGCACGGAAAAGTTGTGCGAACAAAGTATGGCGAGGTTGGTGTTGTCCGACTTGTATTCCTTATAAGAATGCCCGTTCACCACGGCGAGGTCGTTGTCGTAATTTTCCTGACTGACGAACCCGCCGGGGTTCTGGCAGAAAGTTCTCACCTTGTTCT
>JAFTDZ010000220.1 GCA_017453885.1 Clostridia bacterium | reverse complement strand
GTTTTTGACCGACCACGGAGTTATCGTCGCAACACGATAATGAACGCGAAAGGTTACAGGTGTTCGCCTTTCTGCGTTCAAAGAAGAATGAAGAGTGAAGAATGAATGATGAAAAATATAATTTGTCATTCTGAACGGAATGAAATGGAGTGAAGAATCTCTATGCTTTAGCGGAGATTCTTTTTTCTTTCCGCCCCATTCCGTCATCTCGACCAAGCGACAGCGCGCGGAGAGATCCGGCTGTTTCTGTAATATAGGTCAGATTTCTCCTCGTCGCAACACGATAAGGAACGCCAAAGGTTACAGGTGTTCGCCTTTCAGCCGCGTTAGCGGCAATTCACTACGGGGTACCCGTCAATTCATTACTGTTAAAAGCGTTATCAAATGTAAAAAAATCCCGGCCGGAGCGGGGAACGCGGACGGTCGGGATACGCTTGTTTTTGTGAGAAAAAGGCTATGTTTTAATATTTTACGCCGTTATTTGCCGCAGCCTAAGCCGAAGTTTCCGCCCTTGTTGCAGCAGCACAGCCACACTACGAGGAGCGGGAGCAGGCATTCGCAGTTGCAGAGTTTATCGAAAATGCCCTCTCTCATTCCGCCGCAGTTACAGAGAAGGAGAAGGATTATAAGTATCCAAAGGCAGCCGTTGTTGCCGCCGAAGCCGAAATTGTTAAGGTTCATTAAAATTTCCTCCGATATGTTTGTATCTTTCGGGAACGGTAAAAGCGGGGGTATGTAAGTTTATTATCCGCTTTCGTTTCCGTTTTATTATACGCGGGCGGCGTAAAAAAGGTTACCGCGCCGCTACGGCCGTTACCCGGGGTATGTTTACTCCCGGCAATTTTATCGCCTTTTCCCGTTTGGGCTGAAAATAATTGCAAAATATATTTCTTTGTGCTAAAATATATTCCGCAGGTACCGGAAGGACTTGACTTTATTTTTTATAACTTCATAACGGTTTTGTTTTACAACAGATATCCATTGTGAATTTGATTGGAGGAACAAAAATGGAAAACAGGGCTTTTTCGGCAAGGGCGATAACCTATCTTGCCGTACTCACCGCGCTTGCCGTGGTCTTGCAGACTTTCGCCAGCCAGATACAGATAGTGCCCGGCGTAACGCTCAACCTCGCGCTCGTGCCGATAGTTCTCGGCGCGTTGCTTTTAGGGCCGCTTTACGGCGCGTTTCTCGGTTTTATATCGGGCGCGGTGGTGCTTATTCAGGTAATTACGGGCGTAGGCGGTCTGTTTTATATAATGTTCGGAACGAACCCCGTGATGATCTCTCTCGTCTGCCTCGTCAAAACTACCGCAGCGGGCGCGGCGGCGGGTTTTATTTATAAGGCGCTTTCAGATAAAAACGTTTACCTCGCCACGTTTCTTGCGGCGGCCGCCGTACCGGTGGTGAACACGGGCGTTTTCGTTCTCGGAATGTTGATAATGTCAAGCCCCCTTAAGCACGCGGCGGCACAGGTCGGCTTGCCGTTCGCAGAAGGGCAGAGCGCTTTCAACTTTATCGTTGCGGTTCTGATAACCTGGAACTTCTTCATAGAACTCGGCGTCAACCTCGTGGTGGCCCCGGGGATAGCGCAGGTCGTAAAAATAGCGGAAAAGCGCAAATATTAAGGATAAACGCGTAAGCATTTAAGGATAAAAATATGTTACTTGTAATAGACGTAGGCAATACGAATATAAAATACGGCGTGTTTGACGGAAACGATCTGCGCGCCTCTTTCCGCGTGACTTCCGCCAAGGGCAAAACGGCGGACGAATACGGCGCGATACTTATGAACTTACTTTCGAGTTGCGGGCTTTCCGCCGCCGATATAGACGGGGCGATATTGTCTTCCGTTATACCGGCGCTAAATTATACCGTGTGCCATATGTGCGAATATTTTCTCGGAATGAAGCCGCTCGTAGTGGGCCCGGGGATAAAAACGGGGCTCGATTTGCGCGTTTCAAACAGCAGGGAAGTGGGCGCGGACAGGATAGTGAACAGCGTGGCGGCGTACAGAAAGTACGGCGGGCCGTGCGTGGTGATAGACTTCGGCACCGCAACCACCTTCAATGTGATAACCGCCGACGGGAAACTTATCGGCGGGGTTATTTCCCCCGGGATAAAGGGCTCTTTGGATTCTCTCGTTCACGGAACGGCGCAACTGCCCGATATAGAACTCGAATTTCCCGGCAAAGTAGTCTGTACGGACACCGTAACCAATATGCAGGCGGGGCTTTTATACGGGTTTACGGGGCTTGTGGAATATATAGTAAAGAAGATAAAGGCGGAAATAAACCGCCCCGACGCGAAGGTCATAGCAACCGGCGGGCTCGGACAATTTATATCGAAAGAAACCGAATGCATAGACGTGGTGGATCGCCGCCTTACGCTTGAAGGGCTGAAGATGCTTTACGATCTCAACAGAGAATAAAAGGCGATAGGAAATACGGAGGTAATTGAAATTATGGACAACGGCATGACCACCGAATACCTTACGCCCGTAAGGATATGTTCCGCCTCTCGGAACGTTTCCTTCGCGGAGGCGCTGCTTACCGCCCGCGACCGGCAGATAGGGCTTAAAGAGAGCGAATACTGCTACGTTTCCGGCAAGGGGCATATAACGTTCGATTTCGGCAAGGAATATTCGGGCGGGGCAAGGATACTGACGTTTATCGCGTCCGCGCCGACAGTTCCCGTGCGCCTTCGTTTCGGAGAATCCCTTTCGGAAGCGAACGCCGAACTCGGGGACAGGGGAGCGTGCAACGACCATTCCCTGCGCGATTTTACCACCGCGCTGACTTCGTATTCGGATATGACCTTCGGCGAAACGGGCTTTCGTTTTTTGCGCATAGATTTCCTCTCCGACGCCGCCGTTTCGATAAAAAATATTTACTGCGCGTTCAATCACAGGATTTTCCCTGCGGAAACGCCTTTCGACGCGGGCGACGACAGGATAAACGAGATATTTTATACCGCAAAGCGCACTATAGATCTGTGCTGCCGCGAATATCTTTGGGACGGAATAAAGCGCGACCGCCTCGTGTGGATAGGCGATACCCATCCGGAAATGCTCGCGCTCGCCTCGCTTTACGGCAGATGCGAAACGATAGAGCGTTCCCTTGACTTTGCCGCCGCGCAGGCGCCTTACGGCGAATGGGCGAACGGTATGCCCATGTACTCTGCCTGGTGGCTTATGATAGCGGCCGACTACGCCGAACTTACCGGCGCGTTCGATTACGCCGCGCGCAATATAAACTATATAAAAGGGCTTATTTCGCAGTTTAACGAACATATTAAGGAAAACGGAGAGTTGAATCTTCCGTCTTATTTCGTCGATTGGCCCACGCACGAACAGCCAGACGAACTCGCCGGTTGCCGCGCCATTCTTATCTGTATGGCAAACGCCGCGGAGAGGCTTTTATCCTTCCTCGGAGAAGATATTGCCGAGGTCGGCATTCTCCGCGAGAAACTTTTCAAAATGCCTATAGAGGTAAAGACGGCGAAACAGGTGATAGCCCTGAAGTATCTCGCGCTCGGCAGTCTTTCCGACGAGGAGAAGGCGAAACTTACCGAAGGCGGGGCGAAGGGAATGTCCGCCTTTATGTCCTATTATATCCTCAAGGCGGTTGCCGAAACGGTTTCGGCGGAAGCGGCCGTGGATATGATGCGCGCCTATTACGGGGCTATGCTCGATAAGGGCGCCACTACATTCTTCGAGGATTTCGATATGGAATGGGCGGAAAATTCCAGCCGCGTGGATACCCTTCCCGAAAACGGCGAGAGGGATATACACGGAGATTTCGGCAAATACTGCTATATCGGTTTCCGCCACAGCCTCTGCCACGGGTGGAGTTCGGGCGTGATAAAATTCCTTTACGAATATTGTAACAAAAAAAGTTGAAAATCGCCGCTCAATCGTTTGACACGGACGGCGCCGCGTTGTTATAATATGTAACATGAAAAAACCGTGCGGCAAATACTGTACAATCAAAAATAAGGCGATATAGGGTAACGGTCATTGTCCCCGTATCGCCTTTTTCAATACAGCCCGGCGGCAATAAAAACGAAGGAGAAAACATATGGCTAACATTTCGGAACTGTTCGGCGTTAACGTGTTTAACGACGAGGTAATGCAAAATATGCTCGCGCCGGAAACTTACGAGGCGTTCAGGAACGCCGTTTCCCAAAACGAGCCGCTGACTCTGGAAGTGGCGAACAAGATAGCCAAGGCGATGAAGGACTGGGCTTTATCCAAAGGCGCCACGCACTACACCCACTGGTTTCAGCCCATGACCGGCATCACCGCCGAAAAGCACGACAGTTTTCTCACCAAAAAACGCAACGGCAACGTGATAACCGATTTCAAAGGAAGGGAACTTATCAAGGGTGAGCCGGACGCGTCCAGTTTCCCCAGCGGGGGAATACGCGCCACTTTCGAAGCGCGCGGCTACACCGACTGGGATCCCACTTCCTACGCGTTCATAAAGGACGGAACGCTCTATATACCTACGGCTTTCTGCTCTTACACGGGCGAGGCGCTCGACAAAAAAACGCCGCTTCTCCGCTCGATGGAAGCGCTCAATAAACAGGCGGTAAGGCTCCTTAAACTTATAGGCAAGGAAGTAAAGAAAATAACCCCCACCGTGGGCGCGGAGCAGGAATATTTCCTTATAGATAAAGAAGTCGCCGCCCGCCGCGCGGATATAACCTACACGGGCAGAACGCTTTTCGGGGCGAAGCCGCCCAAGGGGCAGGAACTCGACGATCAGTATTTCGCCACCATAAAGCCGCGCGTTCTCGCCTTCATGCAGGAACTTGACGAGGAACTGTGGAAACTCGGCGTCGTATCCAAAACCCGCCATAACGAGGTGGCGCCTTCCCAGCACGAACTCGCGCCCGTATTCGACAGTTGCAACGTTTCCACCGACCATAACCAACTTACGATGGAACTTATGAAGAAACTTGCGGACAAGCACGGAATGGTCTGCCTGCTGCACGAAAAACCCTTCGCCGGCGTCAACGGCAGCGGCAAGCACAACAACTGGTCGCTCTCCACCGAAAACGGCGAAAACCTTCTCGATCCGGGCGAAAACCCGCAGGATAACCTTCCGTTCCTCGTGGTGCTCGCCGCCGTCATAAAGGCTGTGGACGAATATCAGGATATACTCCGCGTTTCCGTTTCGAGCGCGGGTAACGATCACCGCCTCGGCGCGAACGAAGCGCCGCCCGCCATCGTTTCCATGTATATAGGCGACGACCTTGAAAAAGTGGTAGAGGCGGTAATTTCCGGCGGGGAATACAGCGGCAGAAAAACCGAAATGGAATTCGGCGCGGCGTCGCTACCCAAATTCAACAAAGATAATTCCGACCGCAACAGAACTTCGCCGTTCGCGTTCACGGGCAACAAGTTCGAGTTCCGTATGCCCGGTTCTTCCTGCTCTATCGCCGGCCCGAACATAATGCTGAACACCGCCGTGGCGGAAGCCTTCGACGAGTTCGCCTCAAAACTCGAAAAGGCTGAAGACGTGAAGAAGGCGGCGGTAAAACTTATTGCGGAAACGATAGAAAAACACGGCAGGATAATCTTCAACGGAAACGGTTACAGCGAGGAATGGGTGAAGGAAGCCGAGCGCCGCGGGCTTATGAATCTTAAGAACACGGTAGAGGCTCTGCCGCATTTGGTTGACGATAAAAACGTGCGTTTATTCGCGAAATACGGGGTTTATACCGAAAGCGAACTAAAGGCTCGGCACGATATTCTGCTCGAGGGATACTCCAAAACCGTGCGCATAGAGGCGCTTACCATGGCGGAAATAGCGAGGAAGGATATATTCCCGTCGGTCAATAACTTCGTTGCGGATATGTGCGGCAACATAGCCGTAAAGCACGAAGTTCTGCCCGCAGTGGACACTACTATCGAGGAAGATATAGCCGCCCGCCTCTCCGCGCTCAATTCGGAGATGATGGCGAGGGTGAGCGAACTCGACGCGTACCTGAAAGACGCGGAGAAGATCTCGGACGTTCTCGTTGCGGCGAGGTATTACCGCGATAACGTAGTCACTACTATGGAAAAGATCCGCGCCGCCGCCGACGAGATGGAAACTTCCTGCGATTCGTCCTACTGGCCGATGCCCGCTTACGGAGAACTCCTGTTCAGCGTAAAATAAAACCGAAGTTATTTAGGCTTTTCGCGCAATATACTAACAATATACTAAAAAACGCCGCCTTTGCAGGGCGGCGTTCGTTTTTAACGGGAAAAAGAGTAAAAAACCGTTAAATGCGGTTGTCAAAGAAGAAAAAAAGGTATATAATGATTATGATTTTAATAATGAAGAGGTAATTATGCCAAAAATTTTCGGTATCGAACACATTATTTTTCTCGCCGTTTCGATTCCCGCTATCGTAGCGGGGCTGATACTCGTAAAGAAGAAGGTCCAAAGCGACCGCGCGGTAAGGATCCTGACCGTGATAATGGCAGCCGCGCAACTTGTATGGCTTGTTCTCAATCGCGCGTCGGTGGCGTTTATGAAGGAAAAGAGCGCCATCTATCTTATCCCGAACACCTTTTGCGGAACGGCGTCGCTCACTCTGCCGCTCGCAATGCTGTTTTTGAAAAAGGATAACTTCGTATATCATTCGCTCGCATACCTCGGCTTGCTCGGCGGAGTGATAACTATGGTTTATCCGGATTTTATCGGGCAGGACGCGTCCGTGTTTTACCTGCCCACGTTGAGCGGCCTTATGCACCACGCCCTTATGGTGTTCAACGTGCTTATGCTCTACGTAACCGCGCAATGCCGCCCTACTATAAAAAAGTATCATTATCTTCCGCTGGCATTGTGCGTTGTTATGACCGTAGGTCTTGCCGAAATAGAAGTTATCGGTTTCCCCACGGCTATGGAAATAGGCGGCGAATTTATCCCCGGTACGGGGCTTACCTGGGAAGTGGTAGGCGTAATGTTCCTCGCCCTGCACTTCATATCGCTGTTTGCCCTTGCGCTCTATCGCAAGAAAAAGGGAGAGAGTTTTAATTGACCGTAAAGTAAGTTTACGCTGAAGCGGCGGGGCGATATTCATCGCCCCGCCGCTTGTATGTTTGTATGTTTCCTTAAAAATACGCGATATTGCGCGATATAGGGCGCTTATCTGCCGGATTTCAAGCGGTTGTGATGCTTGCAAAGCATTTGGCAATTCTCCGCGGAAGTCCTTCCGCCCTCGCACCACGGGGTTATGTGGTCGGCTTCCATTTCGGTTATATCGTACTTTATTCTCGCGGCGTTTTCC